>JBKKCN010000521.1:0-5237 GCA_046712525.1 Candidatus Rokuibacteriota bacterium | reverse complement strand
AGTCAGCTCCCTTCGAGGCACCCATCTAATGAATCGAATCAAGGTCCGACGCTCTCGACCCCGGTGCTGATGCGAATGTGCATCTCGCGCACGAGGGGCGTGAAGAGCATGGTCACGAAGACGCCCGTGGCCACCCAGATCGCGATACGCAGCAGCGTCATAGCGACAACTCCCTCAGATTCTGGATGACGCGGTACGGGCGGACGATGACGCCGGCGGGTAGCCCCCGTGCCGCCCGGTCGACCCACACGCCGCGCACGCCGAGGCGCTGGGGGGCGTCCACGTCGAACTCGAGGTGATCGCCCACCATCCACGCCTCGTCAGCGCGCACGCCCAGCGCCTGCAGTGCGTGCCGGTACACGATCTCATCAGGCTTGCCGGCGCCGAACTCACCCTCGATGACCATGACGTCGAAGTAGGGCGCCAGCCCGTACGTCTCGATCTTCCATCGCTGCTCGCGCGCGTCGCCGTTCGTCACCAGCGCCAGTGGTATGCCACGCGCCCGCCATTGCTGAAGACATTGCAGCGCTTCCGGGAACAGCTGCATGCGGTGGCGCCGACGGGCCGCGAAGTCGCGTCCGATGGCCTCCGCCACCCCCTCCGCCGAGGCCCCGCAACGCTCGAGCGCGTGGGCGGCGATCCGAGTCCACGCGCCCAGCATGTCCGTACGCTCACGCCGCTGGCGGACAGGGTCGCTCCAGAACCACACGCGCGTCTCCGTGAGGGCTCGCAGCAGCGCAGTCTGATCGACGGAGGCGGGCACCGCCGACACGCAGGCGGCCTCCCAGCATTCGTCCACGCCGCCGGAGTAGTCGAGCAGCGTGTCGTCGAGATCGACCAGCAGGGCCTTCACGCTCCCGTCCCTTCCACCGTCGCCAGCGCGCGGAGGTGGCGCGGGTCGCGCACGCGTGCCACGAGCAGGCACAGCGCGACGAGGGCGCACGCGGCCGCCGTCACGAAGACGGCGCCGAAGCCAGCGGCATCGGCGAGGAGGCCGGCGAGCAGAGGCGCGCCGAAGGCCACGGGGGCCATGGCGGTGGCGCCGAGCCCGACGTAGGTCGGCTGCTCGTCGGGCGTGGGCGCGAACTCCAGCATCACGTTGTGGCTGGACAGAGCGACGGCGGCGGTCTGGATCCCCGCCAGCACGAAGACGATACTGAACAGCGCCACCGACGGCGCGGTGAGGGCAGTGAGGTTGGCGGCGAGGGCGGCCGCGATGCCGGCGATGATGACGAGCCGGTGGCCCGCACGATCGGCGAGCCAGCCGAGGCCCACGTAGCCGGCGGTCTGTCCCGCCAACAGCAGCGTGGTGAAGACGCCCACCTCCGCGGCGGAGGCACCCCAACCGCGCATGCCGTACACGGTGTAGAAACCGGTGGCCATCATGCCGGTGATGGCGAAGGCGCGCGCGGTGAGGAACCAGGAGAGATTGCGGTTACCGCGCAGCAGTCCGGGCACGCGCGCGAGGTACGCGCGCAGAGACACCGGCGGGGCGGGCACGGCGGTGGCGGGCTCGCGGACGCGGAGAAGTGCGACGTAGGAGATGGCCAGGCACACGGTCGCCGCCAGAAAGCAGAGGCCGAAGCTGAGCGGCGCCGGCACGCTGCCGAGCACGTAGGCCGTCCCGAAGCTGCCCGCGAACCCGACCGCGCTCGCACCCACGCTGGCGACGGCGAAGAACCGCCCGCGCATGCCCACCGGAATGCTGCGTCCCACCACGTCCATCCAGGCCGGCATGAGCGCACCGCCCACGCTCGTCGCCGTGAGCAGGGCGAGCAGCAGCAGGCCAAGGGCGAGCGCGGGAGCGCGCTCGGCGATGAAGATCGCCGTCGCCGCCATCACGAGGTACGGCAACCGCTCCCACACCGTGTACCGCAGCACGAACGGCAGTCGCCGCGCGAGCGTCTGCGTGTGGCCCGCCGCGAAGAGTGACGGCAGGAACCAGCCCACCGTCATCACGGCGGGAATGGCGCCGATGAGCATGTTCGGCGCGCCCAGGTAGGCGGCGAAGGCAGGCAGGATCGTGGCCTGCGACGCGAACGACAGCCCGACGATGAACATTCCGTAGTCGGCGCCGAGGGCGATGACGTTGTGACGGAGCACGGCCTTGTCGCGCGTCACGACCGGCCGCGGGCGACGACGCCCAGGCACACCTCCACCGCGCGCAGCATGAGGGGCAGGTCCATGCTCGGCTGGTCCAGGCCGCTTTGCGCCACCATCGAGGGCAGGAGCGGCAGGTGGATGAAGCCGGCGGCGGTCCCGTGGCCCGCGCGCTCGATGGCGTGGCGCGTGGTGTACATCGTCTGATTGCACAGGTACGTGCCGGCGGTGTTCGACAGATATGCCGGAATGCCGACGGCGAGCAGCGCGTGCAGCATCGCCAGCAGCGGCAGCGTGCTGAGATAGCCCGCCGGCCCGCCCGCCACGCACGCCTCGCCGGTGGCGCGGTAGCCGGCGACATCGGGCAACTCGTAGTCCATCACGTTGAGGGCGATCCGCTCGAGCGCGATGCGGGCGCGCCCGCCCGCCAGCCCCAGATGAACGACCGCGAGGGGCGATCCTTCCGCCATTACACGCGCCACGGCGGTGGCGGCCTCGGCATGGTGCACGGGCAGCACCACGCTGCGCACGCGGCACTCTCCGAGCTCGCGTCCGTCGAGTGTCTTGGCGATCTCGCCCGATGGGTTGACGGCGTACGGGCCGAAGGGCTCGAAGCCCGTGAGCAGGATCTCGCGCTTCGTCAGCGTTCCCATTGCCGTGTCCTTGTCAGCTCCGTGCGCAGCAATCGCTCGATCGCGCGTCCTCCCACCACGTCCGATTCCACCGTGACCCGCGTGGGCGCCTCACCCGCCGCGCTCACGCGCACGAGACCCTCCCGCCCCCAGCGCGTCAGCCGCGCCTCCAGCGCGCCCGCCTCGGCCTCGTAGCGCGTGATGCGCGCCCCCGCGTGGCGCAGCACCGCGACGGCGAGCAGCAGCGCTTCGTCCGCCGGCACCACGGTGTCGAACACGGTGCGGCGTGAGCGCGCGAGCAAACGGGCGGTGGCGGCGAGGGCGGACGGCAACACCCGGCTATGTTACCGTGCGCCTCATGGCTGATTCCACCGACGAGCACATTCTTCTCGAGCAGGACGGCCCCGTGGCCTCGATCACGTTCAACCGGCCGGAGGCGCGCAATGCGATGACCTTCGAGATGTACGAGCGCCTCCACGATCTGTGCGAGGGGCTCGACAAGGACGCGGCGATCCGTGTGGTGGTGCTGCGCGGCGCCGGCGACAAGTCATTCGTGGCGGGCACGGACATCCGCCAGTTCCTCACCTTCAAGACGCGCGAGGACGCGCTCGGCTACGAGGCGCGCATCAGCCGCGTCCTGAACCGCCTCGCGGGGATGAGCAAGCCCACCATCGCCATGGTGCAGGGTGACGCGGTGGGGGGCGGCATGTTCATGTCCCTCGCCTGCGACATCCGGCTCGTGGCCGCGCACGCGCGCTTCGGCGCGCCCGTGGCGCGGACGCTCGGTAATTTCGTGGCGCCCGCGAGCCTCTCGCTGCTCGTGGCCACCGTGGGGCCCATCCGCGCGCGGGAGATGGTGCTCACCGCGCGGCTGATCGACGCCTCGGAGGCCAAGGCCATCGGGCTCGCCGATCAGGTGCATCCGGCCGCCGAGCTGGAGGCCCGCGTGCGCGAGCTCGCCAGTCGCATGGCGGCGCTGGCCCCCCTCACCCTTGCCGCCGCCAAGGAGGCCACGCGACGGGTGATCGCGACCATGACGCCGCGCAGCCTGGAAGATCTGATCCTGTCCTGCTATCTCAGCCAGGATTTTCAGGAGGGCGTGCGGGCCTTCCTCGAGAAGCGGCCCGCGCAGTGGCAGGGCCGCTGAGAGCTCATGCCGCCCGATCGCGGAAGCGCTGGAAGGCGGCGATGGCGGAGGCCACCTGTAGCGAGCGGGTGACGATGCCGACGCCCGTGCTCGCCACCTTCGTCACGGGCTGACGGCGCAGCATCCAGCCCGCCACCAGGCCGGCGCCGAGCAGGAGCAACGGCATCCACGGCGCGAGGGTATCGGCCGCTACCTCGACGTCGGACGTAATCTCAGCCGGGTCTCGAGCCATCGCCAATCCTCCTTCACCGACTCCGCGGCCCGGCGCGGTACATCACCGAGGCGACGCAGCCGGCTCACGCTCCATCCCAGGCCACCGCCGCCAAGCAGCAAGGCGCCGCCGCCCACCGCCACCAGCGGCTGCCACTCCGCGTGGAAGAGGGGCGCGAAGGCGCCCGCGATGAGCAGCGTGACGGCGGTGATCACGACGATCACCGAGGCCATCGCCACCGCCACCGACACGCCGGCAGACACGAGCGCGCCCTTCGTCTGCGCCACCGTCATCTCGACACGCAGCCGCACGAGCTGGCCGACCTCCGTCGTCATGGGCAGCACGGGAATCCGCCTGCGCAGGTCAAGCACGTTGCCGGCGCCACCCACCTCGCCCGCCTTGCCCTCCTTGGCGGGCGCTTCCTTCTCGCCGGGCAGCTTCGCCGTGGCATCACCACGCGCGGCGGCGGCGTGCTCGATCTCCGCATTCACCTCGGCGCCGAGGAGGATTACCACGCCGGTGAGATAGAGCCACAGCATGAGCAGGATGACACCGCCGATGGAGCCGTAGGTCGCGTTGTAGTTTCCGAAGTTCGAAACGTAGTAGCGCAGCCCCGCCGACATCGCCAGCCACACCACCACCGCCACCGCGGAGCCGGGCGTCACCCAGACCCACTTCTGCTCGACGTTGGGCGCGAAGTAGTAGACGAGCGCGATGCCGACCGCCACGAAGAACACGGCGAGCGGGATGCTGATGATGCTCCACGCGATCCTGAACACCTCGCCGAGCCCCACCCAGCCCGCGACGAATCCTCCCAGCTTGGGTCCGAACACCATGAGCACGACCGCGCTCAGGATGAAGATTGCGAACCCGAGGGTGAGACCGAGCGCAAGCAGCTTGCGCTTCCAGAAGGGGCGGGTCTCCTCGGCGTCGTACGCGATGTTGAGCGCCGTCATGATGGACGACATGCCGTTGGAGCCTGCCCACAGCGCGGCGAGGGCGCCGAACGACGCCAGGCTTGGCTTGGCGCCCGTGATGACCTCCGTGAGCGTCTTCTGCAGCATGGACGCCGCGTCCCCCGGCAGCGCCTGGCTCATGTACCCCAGGAGCTTCTCCATGAGGCCGGGAATGGGCAGCATGCCAAGCA
>JBKKCN010000520.1:0-6390 GCA_046712525.1 Candidatus Rokuibacteriota bacterium | reverse complement strand
CCGCTCATCATCGCGGGCGACGGCGTGGCGCGCGCGGGAGGCGTGGCCGACCTCGTCGCCGTCGCGGAAGCGCTGGGGGCCCCCGTGTACGGCGAGCCCATCTTCCGCCGCACCAACTTTCCGGGCGATCACCCGCTGTGGCGCGGTGGCATGTTCCCGACGCCTGCCGGCGTTTGCCGGGCGCTCGAGCAGAGTGATGCCGTCCTCATCGTGGGCGCCAATGTCTTCGCGTGGTTCCTGCACACACCCGGCCGTCCGTTCCGCGACGGGCTCACCGTGGTCCAGGTCGACGACGATCCGTGGGAGATCGGTAAGAGCCATCCGGTCACGCTCGGCATCGTGGCCGATCCGGGTGCCGCCCTGCGTGCGCTGTCCGCCGCGCTCGACGGACACCTGTTACCGGTGGGGCGCGCCACCGCTGCGGAGCGGCTCACGGCGGCCGCGCGCTCGCGCGCCGAGTACGTGCGCCGGCTGCACGCGGAGGCCGACGCGCAGGCGGGGCAGATGCCGGTGTCGCCCGCGTACCTGATGCGCACGCTGGCCGCCCTGATCGCCGACGACACCGCCATCGTGGACGAGTCGGCCTCGTCACTCCCTCATGTGCTACGTCATCTGAAGTTCTCCGCGCGGGGCGCCTTCTTCGGCTCGAAGACGGGCACGCTCGGCTGGGGGATGGGGGCGGCCATCGGCGTGCAGCTCGCGCGGCCGGGCCGCAAGGTCGTCGCCACCGTCGGCGACGGCGGGTTGATGTACGCGCCGCAGGCGCTGTGGACCGCCGCGCATTACCGGCTGCCGATCACCTACGTCGTCCCCAACAATGCGTCGTACGCCATCCTCAAATCGGGAATGCTGAGCCTCGGCCTGCCCGGCGCCAAGCGCGGCATCTTCCCCGGCATGGACATCACGGAGCCCGAGATCGACTACGTCGCCCTCGCGCGCGCCCTGGGCGTGACGGCCACGAGAGTCGACAAGCCGACGGCGCTGCGCGACGTGCTCGCGGCCGCGCTCGCCTGCGACGGGCCGAGCCTCGTAGAGGTCCCCATCGACCGCGGCTTCAAGGCGATGATGTGATCCGCACGGGCGGCGAGCTCGTCGTTGAGGCGCTGCGGAGAGACGGCGTGCGACACGTGTTCGGCATCCCGGGCATTCACAACCTGCACATCTACGACGCGCTGCTGCGCCAGTCAGAGATCGTCCACGTCCTCGCCCGGCACGAGCAGGGCGCGGCCTTCATGGCCGACGGCTACGCGCGCGCGTCGGGACAGCCGGGCGTGGTCGTGGTGACCACGGGCCCTGGCGCCACCAACACCATCACGCCGCTCGCGGAGTCGTACGCGGGCTCGGTACCGGTGCTGGTCGTCATGTCGGACATCGCCTCGCACCTGGTCGGCCGTGATCTCGGCGCGCTGCACGAGGTACCGAACCAGATCGACTGCTTCCGCTCCGTCACGCGCTGGGCGGAGGCTCTAACAGACGCGCGATCCATTCCGACTTCGCTCGCGGGCGCCTTCGACCTGCTGCGCACGGGGCGGCCGGGCCCCATGGCGGTGTCGATTCCCAACGACTTCCTTGCCGCTCGCGTCGACGCGGCCACGCTTTCGAGTGGCCGCGGCGTCCGCCCGCCCTGCCACGTGGAAGACATCGCGCACGCGGCGCGCCTGCTCGCGGGCGCGTCGCGTCCGCTCATCATCGCGGGCGGGGGAGTCGTTGCCGCGGACGCCGCGCGCGAGCTGCGGGCGGTGGCCGAGCGGCTGGGCGCCCCCGTGATCACGACGGTCATGGGCCGCGGCGCCCTCGACGAGCGGCATCCGCTCTGGCACAGCGTGCTTCCCGATCGGCGCTTTACCGTGCCCGCGCTGAGCGCCGCCGACGTCGTGCTCGCCGTCGGCTGCAAGTTCGGCCACCGGTCGATGGACAAGCTGGGAGCGGGGCTCACCGACGAGCAGGCCCTCATCCACCTCGACATCGATCCCAACGTGATCGGCCGCGTGTTCAAGCCGCGCCTGGCGATCATCGGGGACGCGCGCGACGGTCTCGCCGGCCTCGCGGGGGCGCTGGGGACGGCAGCACCCGCGACGGGATGGGATCGCGGCGCGCTGGCAGCCGTGCGGCGAGATGCCGGGCCGCGGTGGACCGCCGCGATTGCGGAGTTGATGAGTACGCTGCGCCGCGCGCTGCCGGACGACAGCATCATCGTGAACGACCAGACAGGTCTCACGTACTGGGCGGAGTGGCGGCTGCCTGTCTACGCGCCACGCACGTTTTTCTATCCGGTGGGCTCCGCCACCCTCGGCTATGCGGTGCCGGCCGCGATCGGCGCCAAGATCGCGCGTCCCGACGCGCCCGTGATCGCCGTCGCGGGCGACGGGGGGTTCATGTTCTCGGTGGCCGAGCTCGCGACGGCGGTGAAGTACCGCCTACCGATCGTCTTCCTCGTGGTCAACGACGGGCGCTACGGCGCGATCAAGTTTCTGCAGGAGAAGATCTTCGAGGGACGCTGGGGCGAGACGGATCTTTCGAACCCGGATTTCGTGGCGCTCGCGCGCGCGTTCGGCGCCCGCGGGGAGCGCCTGGACAGCGTTGCCGCTCTGCCCGAAGTCATCGCGGCGGCCTTGGACGCCGCCGGCCCCACCGTTGTTGAGCTGCAGGCGGCGATCGACCCGCCGTGGGACGGCGAGTAACCGGGCTGAGACCACTGTCGCATCCAGCACGGCGACAGCCAGCTCGCGCCGACTGCCACCGCCTCGACGTGGCCGATAGTCGCTATTGACGCTGGAGCGTCACGCGGGCGCCGGTGTTGGAGACCCCGTCCATCGAGCTTCCCTGCACGGTTGCGTGTCCGCCCCCCGTGGGGGTTCGCCATGAAAAGCCATTGCCGCTGACGCTGCCGGTAAGAGGCCCGTTGAATCGGGAAACGGCGGGGAATTCAATGCTTCCGTTGACCTCTGCGCCTACCTGTTTCAGGGTCATGGTGACGGTGACCGGACTCCCTCCACCAACGCCACCGTACTGGCCCGCCCATGTCCCGGTCACGTCGGCCGTAGGCGGTCCGGTCTGGGCAGTGGCGCACCCGTACAGGAACATGCACGCGATCGCGAGACGCACCCTGTGTGCCAGGTCGGATGGTGCGCGTGCGGGAGTATAACCTTTTGAGGGTCTCAACCACTCGTGGAGAACGTCGCGCGCTCGACTACCCGGCTCCCATGTATCAGGACGAAGAGAGCACGCTGACACCCGGGAGGGGCTGATGGCGGACATGATCATGGACTCCATCGAGGTGTTCGTGTCTAAGGTGAACCACGTCGTTATTAAACAGGACAGCGCCCTTCGCCACGAGACCGAACACGTCATGATCCACTCCGACCAAGTCGACACCGTGATCCGATGGCTGCAGCAGGCGAAGGCCGAAGCGCTTGAAAAGATCGCCATCGACGAGGAGCGCGCGCGCCGCTAGCCCTTACTCCTCCTCGGCTTGCGGATCATGACGAGGGCGACGGTGACGACGACCGCGACCCCGATGCCGCCCAGGATGCCGGCGACCGCGCCTGCCGCAACGGTGCGCGAGAGTAGCTTCACACCTTGCGCTTCCGTGCCCTCGCGATGGGGACGATGTCTGCGCTCTGCTTCACGCGCGCCGCATACACGCCCTTCCTCACGCGCATGATCTCGTGTCGCGCAGCGGCTTCATACAGCTATCGCGGACGGCCGTCGCGGTCACGCGTCATCACCGAGGGGCACGCAAGCGGCCGCCGGAATGGACAGGGTGACGGGATCGCCGGCGCGCCGCGCATTCGCAGGGGCGGTCGCCACGCGCAGGATGACGTCGCTGCCGGTGAGCGCCACCTCGTAGTCCACGCCGTCGCCCAGGTACGTGGCGCGCTTGACCGTGCCCTGCAGCCGGTTCTCCGCCGGCGTGTCCGTACTTCCCAGCACGATGTCATGGGGTCGAATGGATAGCGCCACCGGCTTTCCCACGGTCAGGCGCGCGGTAGCGACGCGCAAGGTGAGGGCTCCGCGGCCAACGGTGTCGGGCCCGGCGGCGACGCCGTCCACCACGTTCGTGCGGCCGATGAACTCCGCCACGAAGCGGGTGCGGGGGCGGCGAAAGAGGTCCTCGGCGGTGCCCACCTGGGCCACGCGCCCCGCCTGGATCACCGCGATGCGGTCGGAGATCACCATCGCCTCCCCCTGGTCGTGGGTGACGTAGAGAGTGGTGATGCCGAAGCTCTCGTGCAGACGACGGATCTCGAACCGCATCTCTTCGCGCAGGTTTGCATCCAGGTTGCTCAGAGGCTCGTCGAGGAGCAGGATCTCCGGCTCGACCACGAGCGCGCGCGCGACCGCCACGCGCTGCTGCTGGCCGCCGGAGAGCTCGCCGGGATAGCGGCCCTCGTAGCCGGCGAGCTGGACGACCCGCAGCATCTCCTGCACCCGCTTGTCGCGCTCGGCGCGCGTCACGTCGGATTTGAGCCGCAGGCCGTAGCCGACGTTCTGCGCCACCGTCATGTGCGGCCACAGCGCGTAGCTCTGGAAGATCATCGCCATCCGCCGCCGCTCGGGCGGCACCAGGCTCGTCGCCGAGGACACGCAGCGATCGCCCACCCAGATCTCGCCGCCTTCCGGCTTGAGGAAGCCCGCCACCAGCCGCAGCGTGGTGGTCTTGCCGCAGCCGGAGGGGCCGAGCAGCGCCAGCAGCTCGCCCGGCGCGACGTCCAGGGACAGCGCCTCCACGGCGGCGAGGTCGCCGTAGCGCTTGGTGAGCCCCATGATGCGGACGCCCGGCATGCGGGCTACTCGCGCACGCCCATGAAGTCGCGGCCGAGCACGCGCTGCATGAGGACGACGACGCCGAAGGTCATCACCAGCATGAAGATACCGAGGACCGCGATGGCGCCGAACTGGCCCTCCTCCTTGAGGTCGAAGATGACCACCGACATCACCTTCGTGCTGGGCGTGAAGAGGATGATCGACGCCGACAGCTCGCGGATGACGCCGATGAAGACGAAGCACCAGCTCGCGATGAGCCCGCTGCGCGCGAGCGGCGCCGTGATCTCTGCCAGCACGCGCAGCCGCCCCGCGCCGAGGTTGCGGCCCGCCTCCTCGAGGTCGGCCGGAATCGTCCGGAACGTCGCGTCCGATTGCGCGAAGCCGACGGGCATCTCCTTCGTCACGTAGGCGATGAAGAGGATCCACAGCGTGCCGTAGAGCACGAAGGGAGGGCGCGTGTACGCGATGAAGAGCGCCACCGCGAGGACGACACCCGGAATCACGATGGGGGCCATGGCGAGGAAGCCGACGAGCTGATGGCCGACGATCAGCCGCCGGCGACCCACGTAGGCGAGGAGCGCGGCGAGGGCGGTGGCCACGCACGCGGTGAGGAGGCCGAGCTTCAATGTGTTGAGGATGGCGTCCTGCGTGGAGCTGTACTCGAAGAAGGTGAACGCCCAGTTCTTCAGCGTGAAGTTCTGCCAGGTCATCGGCTGCGCCCACGCGCGCGCAAAGGCCGCCTTGGCGAGGATGGCGTACGGCAGGAAGACGGCGCACGCCATCACCGCCAGGCAGCCCAGCAAGGCGGGGTAACGCCACATGCCGAGGGCGATGCGACGGCGCTGTCCACCCTTGCCGCCCACGGCGGCGTAGCCGCGCCGGCCGAGCAGCCGCTTCTGCATGTAGAGCAACAGGCCGGTGGCGACGAGCATGGGGATGGCGATGGCGGCTGCCGTCTCCACGCGCGGCGGGTACTGGAACATGCCCCAGATCTGCGTGGTGAGCGTGTGGAAGCCGGCGGGCAGCGCGAGGATGGCGGGAGAGCCGAAGAGCGCGAGCGCCTGCAGCACCGCGAGGACGAAGCCGCTCAGCATGGCGGGCGCCACGAGCGGCAGCGTCACCGTGCGCGCCACCGTGAGGCGGCCCGCGCCCAGCATGGCGGCCGCCTCCTCGAGGTCGGAGGCGATCAGCTCCAGCGTGTTCGCGATCATGACGTAAACGTACGGGTAGGTGTAGATGGCCACCACGAACACGAGACCCGTCATGCTGAAGATGTTCACGAGCGGGCTCTCGCTGCCGGTGACGCCGCGCCAGATCTTGTTGAGCGCGCCCGCGTTGGGGCCCGCCAGCATGACCCAGGCGAAGGCGCCCAGGAAAGGGGGTGTCACGAAGGACGCCATCACGAGGCCGCGGATGAGCCCGCGCCACGGCATGTCCGTGCGCGCGGTCAGCCACGCCAGCGGCGCGCCGATGGCCACCGACGCCAGACCCGTCCAGAACGCCATGATCACCGTGTTCCACAGCGCCTTGCGGAGCTGGAGGTCGCCGAGGACGCCGGTGTAGTGCGACTTCGTGACCCCGTGCTCGCCGCGCACGCTCATCACCGCCAGCCAGCCGATGGGC
>JBKKCN010000519.1:0-24247 GCA_046712525.1 Candidatus Rokuibacteriota bacterium | reverse complement strand
CGACATCGCCGCGCGCTACAGCCCGCGCGACGCCATGGCGCACATGAAAAATCCGCGGCCTCCGGATCCAACGTACCCGGCGCGCCTGACGTGGGACGACGTCGCCTGGCTGCAGAAGACGACGCGCCTGCCCATCGGCCTCAAGGGCGTGATGACCGCGCGCGACGCGCGGCGCGCCGTGGAGACGGGCGTCAAGATCGTCTGGGTGTCGAATCACGGCGGCCGCCAGCTCGACGCCACGCAGGGGGCCGTGGACGCGTTGCCCGCCGTCGCGGAGGCGGTGGAGGGACGCGCCGCCATCATCGTGGACGGCGGCTTCACGCGCGGCACGGACGTGATCAAGGGCGTGGCACGCGGCGCGACGGCGGTGGCCATCGGACGCACGGCGCTCTGGGGTCTCGCCGCGGGCGGCGCCGCCGGCGTGGCGGCTGCCCTGGGCATCCTGCGCGCCGAGCTGCGCACCGCGATGGCCCTCTGCGGCCAGACGAGCGTGCGCGCGCTGAAGCCGGATTCGATCTTCCGCGTGGATTAAGCCCCATCCAGATAGGCCGCGTCCTCGAGCTGTGGCGCTACCCCGTGAAGTCGCTGGGAGGCGAGCGCTGCCACGAGCTCGACTTCGACGCGCGTGGCGCGGCGGGCGACCGCGGGTTTGCGCTCTACGGCGCCGACGGCAAGATCGGCAGCGGCAAGACCACGCGGCGCTTCCGAAAAATGGACGGCCTGCTGCACTATTCCGCCTCGCTCGATGGCGAAGTCCCCTGTATCGCGTGCCCCGCCGGTGCGCGCCTGCGCGCCGGGGAGCCGGCGGCAGACGCCGCGCTCTCGGCCGCCCTCGGCGAGCCCGTCACCGTGCGGCCCGAGCACGGCATATCGCACTTCGATGCCGCGCCCGTGCACGTGCTCTCCACGGCCTCGCTGCGGTGGCTCGCCGCGCGCCTGGGCGATGCGAGTGCGGCGGATGTGCGGCGCTTCCGTCCCAACATCGTGCTCGACGTGCCCGGCGATGCCGAGCGGCCAGAGGACGGCTGGAGGGGGCATACGCTGCTCGTCGGCGACATGCTACGGATCGACGTCGTGCAGCCGGCCGAGCGCTGTGTCATGACCACGATGTCGCAGCACGGGCTCGACGCAGACGCCCGCGTCCTTCGCACGCTCGGTGAGCTCAACGAGGCGTGTTTCGGGGTCTACGCCACCGTGCGGTCGCCCGGCCGTATACGCGCCGGCGATGCCGTGCGCTTGTTCTAGCCGTGCGCCTCGATAGCCCCGGGACGCGCCTCGATGTGGGCTAGCGGATGCCGGCGCGCATGAAGCTCTGCACGAACTGGCGCTGGAAGAGCAGGAAGCCGATCAGGAGCGGGGCGGAGGTCATGAGGGTGGCGGCGGTGATGATCGACCAGTCCACGCCCTGGTCGCCCGACGAGAAGATCTGCAGCCCCACCGTCAGCGGCCGGGCCGACACGGAGTTCGTGACGATGAGCGGCCACAGGAAGTTGTTCCAGTGATAGCTGACCGACACCAGCGCGTACGCAATGTACACGGGGCGGGCGAGGGGCACGTAGAGCTTCCAGAGCACCGTGAGGGGGCCCGCGCCTTCCACGCGCGCCGCTTCGTCCAGCT
Organism: Candidatus Rokuibacteriota bacterium; assembly: GCA_046712525.1. Lineage (GTDB taxonomy): Bacteria > Methylomirabilota > Methylomirabilia > Rokubacteriales > CSP1-6 > JBBDXO01. The sequence goes on along the minus strand of JBKKCN010000519.1, from coordinate 22,630 downwards.
CGCGCGGCACCGTCTTGAAGGTCTGGCGCAGGAGGAAGATGCCGAAGGCGGAGGCCATGTAGGGCAGGCCGATGGCGGGGATGCTGTCGAGGATGCCGAGGCGGCTCATGGTGCGGTAATTCTCGATGATCAGCACGTCCGGCATGATCATGAGCTGCACGAGGACGAGCACGAAGACGACGTCGCGTCCCGCGAAGGCGAAGCGCGCGAAGGCGTAGGCGGCGAGCGTGCAGAGAATGAGCTGCGCGGTCAGGATCAGGGTGACCAGCATGAACGTGTTGAGAAAATAACGCGCGAAGGGCGCCGATTTCCAAGCGTTGGCGAAATTTTCCAGCGTCAGCGGCGCCGTGGGCACGAAGCGGGCGGAGTACTCGGCGGGGTGGAAGGCGGTCCACACGGCGTACGCCAGCGGCAGGATCCACAGCAGCGCGAGCAGCCAGGCGCCCACTGTCTCGAGGAGGCGGGTGGCGCTCACTGGTAGTGGATGCGCCGGTCGAGGAAGGCGAACTGGCCCACGGCGAAGAGCGCGAGGAGCACGAGGAGCACCATGGTGAGCGCGGCCGCATAGCCGGTGTCCCAGAACTTGAAGCCCACTTCGTAGATGTAGAAGAGCAGCAGCGAGCTCGTGTTGTCGGGCCCGCCCTTGGTCATCACCATGATGTGATCGACGAGCCGGAACGAGTTGATGACGGCGTTGATGAGCACGAAGAGCGTGGTGGGCATGAGGAGCGGGAAGGTCACGCGCCGAAAGAAATACCAGCGCCCGGCACCTTCGATGGCGCCCGCCTCGCGCAGGTGCGGCGGAATCGTCTGCAGCGCCGCCAGGTAGAAGATCATGAAGAAGCCCGCCTCCTTCCACACCGCCACCACGATCATGCAGGCCATGACCGTCTCGCGGCTGCCGAGCCAGTTCCGGCTCGGCGCGCCGAAGAGGCCGGTCACCTGCTCGAGGAGGCCGTAGCCCGGCGTGAAGAAGAAGAGCCAGATGTTGGCGACGGCGATCATGGGCAGCACGGTGGGCGTGAAGTACGACAGGCGCAAGAATCCACGTCCCGCGATCTTGGCGTCGACGAGGATCGCCATCGCCAGCGCGAGCGCGATGGAGACGGGGATGGTGCCCACCGCGAACACGAAGTTGTTGCGCAGCACCTGCCAGAACACGGGGTCGGCCACCATCGCCTGGTAGTTCTCCAGCCCCACGAAGACGGCGGGCCGGCTGCCCCTCGGTGTCGAGAGAAGGCTGGAATAGAGGGTCGCCACCGTCGGGTAGTGCGTGAAGACGGCCAGCAGCACCGCCGCCGGCAGGAGCAGCAGCCACCCGTGGATGTGGACGCGGTAGCGACCCCCCGTCATGTCAGCGGCGGTATGCCCTCAGAATCCTGTCCGCCTCCGCCTGCGCGTCTTTCATCGCCTGGGCCGGCGTCTTGGCGCCGGTGAGGGCCGCCTGCAGACCGTCGTTGAGTGCTTTCGTCACGCGCTGGTTTTCGTGGGTGGACAGCTCGGCCACCGCGTGCTGGAGCTGATCGCGTGCGACGAAAGCGGCCGGAAAGCCCGCCACGTACTTCTTCATCACCGGCGTCTCCCATGCGTCGGGGCGCACGGCCACGTAGCCGGTGTCGATGCCCCACTGCGCCGCGCGCTCCGGCGTCGTCATCCACTTGATGAACTTCAGCGAGGCCGCCTGCTGCGCGGGTGTCGTCTTCTTGAAGATGTGGAAGTTGCCGCCACCGGTGGGCGTGCCGCGCCGCTTGTTGGCGGGCAGCATGGCCACCCCGAAGTCAAACTTGGCGTTGTTCTTCTCGTTGGTGAGATTGCCTGTGGTCGTCCACATCATGGCCGTCTTGCGCTCGAAGAAATCCTTGGGCGTGGTGCCCCACTCGATCACGCCGGGGGCCATGACCTTGTGCTTCTGAGACAGGTCCACCCAGAACTGCAGCGCCTCCACCACGGCGGGCTTGTCGTAGAAGACCTGCGTGCCCGCCTCGTTCATGAGCAGGACGTCGTTCTGGGTGGTGAAGCCCTGGAAGAGCCAGTACGGAAAGCCCGACGATGGCACCTGCACGCCCCACTGGCTCACGTTGCCGCTGCCGTCGCGCTTCGTCAGCTTCCTGGCGTATTCCACCATCTCGTTCCAGGTGGCCGGCGCGCGGTTGGGATCGAGGCCGGCCTCCTTGAAGGCCTCCTTGTTCCAGTAGAGGACGATGGTGGAGCGCTGGAAGGGAATGCCCCACACCTTGCCGCCCGTCTGGCTGTTCTGCATGAAGCCGGGGAAGAAGCTCTTGATCCAGGCCTGCTCGTCGGCGCTCTTGGCGAGGTCGGTGAAGGGCACGATCGCATCCTCGTCGATGAGCGTATACATGTCGGTGGACAGCAGCACCGCCACCTGCGGCGGCTCTCCGCTCTTGAGCGCCGTGAGCGACTTCACGAGCGTCTCGGTGTAGGTGCCCGCGTAGACGGGCTTGACGGTGATGCCCGGGTTCTCTTTCTCGAACTCGGCCGCGTAGCCGTCGACGATCTTCGTGACGGGCCCCCCCACGGCGACGGGGTAGTAGAACGAGATCGTCGTCGACTGTGCGAACGCGGCGCCGGCGACGAGCGCGGCGCCCGCGCCGAGGGCGAGGAGGGCGACGAGCGCGGTCAGGATTTTCGTGCGAGAGCAAGCCATCAGGGTCTCCTTGTCAGGGGTTGAGACGTCTCGAGGACACCGCATCGAACAGGTGAGTGGCGCCGGGCGCCCAGGTCGCGCTCGCGACGGCGCCCACGGGAAGCTGCACGCGACCCTGGGCGCGCACGGCGAGCTGCTGATCACCGGCGGCGCACACGATGATGGAGTCGGCGCCGAGGTACTCCACGGCGATGATGCGCACGGCCACCCCACCGACGGGCGCCAGCACGATGTCTTCAGGTCTTACGCCGAGCAACAGCCCCTCGCCCTTGCCGGGCGTGACCGCCGGCCCCTCCGTGCCCGCCACCACCGCGCCATCGCGTCCGTCGGCCAAGGTGAGCACGTTCATCGGCGGCGTGCCGATGAAGCGGGCGGCGAACGCGGTGGCCGGACGCGCGTACAGCTCACCGGGTGTCGCATCCTGCTCGATGCGGCCGTCCCGGAGCAGGATCACCTGGTCGGCCATGGACATCGCTTCCGTCTGGTCGTGGGTCACGTACACCATCGTGATGCCGAGCTGCTGCTGCAGGCCGCGGATCTCGCGTCGCATCTCCGCCCGCAGCTGCGCGTCGAGGTTCGACAGCGGCTCGTCCATGAGGCAGACGGGCGTCTCCGCGATGAGGGCGCGGCCGAGGGCCACACGCTGCTGCTGGCCGCCGGAGAGCTGCGAGGGCTTTCGCGCCAGGAGCTGGGCAAGGCCGAGCAGCTGCACGACACGCGCGAGCCGCCGCGAACGCTCGGCGGCGGGGACCTTGCGCACCTTCAGCCCGAACAGGATGTTCTCCGCCACGTCGAGGTGGGGAAAGAGCGCGTAGGACTGGAACACCATCGAGATGCCGCGGCGCGCGGGCGGCAGAGTGGTCACGTCACGGCCGCCGATGGCGATGCGCCCGCCGTCGACCGCTTCGAGGCCGGCGATCAATCGCAGGGTCGTCGATTTGCCGCAGCCGGAGGGACCGAGGAGGACGAGCAGCTTGCCGACGGCGGCCTCGAAGCTGATGTCGTCCACGGCCTTCGTCGCGCCCCAGAATTTGCTCACGTGCTCGACGGCGATGGCCGACACGCCCATTAACGTACACTGGACCGATGGCCCACATCACGTTCGATCACATCGCGATCGCGGTCCCCCACCTCGCCGCCGCGCCCGCCGTTCTCGTCGGTGAGCTGGGGGCCAGCCCGTACTTCGGCATGACCTCCGAGTTCTTTCGCTTCGGCCAGTGGCGCTTCGACGGGGGCGTGCGCATCGAGATTCTCGAGCCGCACGGTGAGGACGGGTTTCTCCACCGCTTTCTGGCGCAGCACGGCCCCGGCATCCACCACGTGACCTTCAAGGTGCCGTCCCTGCGCGAAGCCTGCGATCGCGCGGAATCGCTCGGCTACGGCATCGTCGGCTACAAGGACGTCCATCCCGAGTGGAAGGAGGCGTTCCTGCATCCCAAGCAGGCGATGGGCATCGTGGTGCAGCTCGCGGAGTCGTCGCAGCAGGAGGACCGCATCGCGTGGCAGGCGCCTCCCGGTCCCGCGAACCCGCCGGCAGCCGTCACGTTGCTGGGCCTGCGGCTGCGCGCGCGTGATCGTGCGCGGGCGCGCGCGCAATGGGAGGGCGTGCTCCAGGGTGCCTCCGTGCAGGATCGCGACGAGCTGATCTACCGGTGGCCGGACTCGCCGCTGCGCATCGCCGTCGAGATCGATCCCGAAGGCAAGGAGGGTCCCGTCGGCATCGAGTACGTGGGCAATCGGCCCACCGCTGCCGCGCACGCGCTGCGAGTGCTGGGCGCGGTCTTCATCGAGCGCAGCGCGCCATGAGCGACGACGTCGACCGCCGGGTGGCCGAGGTCCTCGACGGCCTCGGCGTGCCCTACGAGGTGATGCAGATCGATCCCGACTTTGCGGACACCGCCGCCTTCTGCGAGCGCTACTCCATTCCGCTCGAGAATTCCGCCAACACGATCATCGTGGCCTCCAAGAAGGAGCCCAAGCAGTACTGCGCGTGCGTCGTTCTCGCCACCACCAGGCTGGACGTCAACCACACGGTGAAGCGGCTGATGGGCGTGTCGCGGGTGTCGTTCGCGTCCGCCGACGAGACGAAGGCCCTCACCGGCATGATGATCGGCGGCGTCACTGTCTTCGCGCTGCCGCCCGATCTGCTGATCTACGTCGACGACAAGCTGATGTCGCTCGACTGGCTCATCCTTGGCGGCGGCAGCCGCTCGGCGAAGATCAAGACCTCCCCCGGCGTGTTCCGACGTCTGGCAAACACGACCGTCGTGCCGGGACTCAGCGTGGAGGGTTAGACGAGGTAGCGGTCCCACCACCCCGGGGTGGGGTCGATCTGTTCGACCACGTCGATCCAGACGCCGGCCGGATCGAACAACCCGAACCTGCGCTGGCCGAAGGGCTCGTCCCGTATCCGCCACCTGGAACTCCAAAGACATTCCCTTGCCGCTGAAGGGCTCGGGACCTGGTGGCGCCGACGGATGCGACGGGTGCATGAACGCGAGGCTGGCCTTTCCGCCCGCGCCGGCGCTGAGCAAGACGAACCAGCTCGCTTCGAACACGACCTCCAGTCCGAACCAGCGCCGATAGAAGTCACGGCAGCCGGTCAGGTGCTCGGTGACGACGATCGGGTAGAAGTCCTGAAGCTGCATCGACGCCCTAGCGGGGCGCGAGCGCGCGCAGCATCGCGACACTCTCTTTCGCGCGCGCGTCCACATCCTGCTCCAGGTTCATGAAGTTCAGCACGGGGATCGTGATGCCGTTGGCGACGTACTCGCGCAGCCTCGCGCGACACTCGTCCGGCGTGCCGAAGACGCCCAACTCGTCGGCCGCATTCGCAGGGACCGCCGCCAGCGCGCCCTTGCGATCGCCCGCGTCCCAGCGCTCGTTCATCTCGCGCAAGGCCTCGCCCCTGCCCAGCCACTCGTGGAAGCGGCGGTACACGGGCACGTTCAGGTAGGCGGTGATGGCACGCCGGTAGGCCTCGCGGGCGCGCGGCTCCGGCGTCGGGCACACGGTGATGCGCGCCATGATCTCGACGGCGGCGGGATCCTTGCCGGCTTTGACCGCCTCGTCACGCACCACCGCCGCCACGCGCTTGACGTCGGCCGCGGACAACCAATTGGTGATGACGCCGTCGGAGATGCGGACGGCCTGGCGCAGCATGCGCTCCTGCAACGCCGCCACGTAGATCGGAATGCGATAAGGCGCGGGCCGCCCCAGGCGAAAGCCGGAGGCCTTGAGCGTCTCGCCCTGCACGTTGACCTGCTCGCCGTCGAGCGCCTGGCGCACCGCCTGCACGACTTCCGTCACCCGCGTGAGCGGGCGCTCGAAGCGGCCGCCGTTCCAGCGCTCCACCGTGACGTTGGAGCCGGCGCCGACGCCGAGACAGAAGCGGCCCGGCGCCGCTTCGCCCATGGCGGCCGCGCCCATGGCGATGATGGCGGGGCCACGGGTGAAGGCGCCCACGATGGCGGTGCCCAGCGTCGCGCGCTGCGTCCACGCCGCGCCGAGCGCAAGGGGGATCCAGGGGTCGGAGTCCGCTTCGGCGGACCAGAAGTCCGTGTACCCGAGGTCTTCGGCTTCTTTATAAATGCGGTGGTGGGCGTGCAGGGGGATACCATTTAAAGGGACCGTGAGGCCCCAGCGTGGGGTCGTCATGGGCGACAGAGTACCTCACCGGCCCGGGAACGCGGTGCTCGCGCACCGTGTTGCAGAGGTGAGATGCCCGAAGAAAGCGCGTGTGTCGCAAGGTTCTATTGCCCGACGTGCGAGCCGGAGGCCGACCCCATCAGCGAGATCCTCGATCTGCGCTGGTGCGGCCTGCACACCCCGCGAGCAAGCGGGGCGGACGATGCCGCGGTCATGATGGAGTCGTACCCGGCGGGCAGCGGCGAGGCGGGAGGAGAGGACAACCGCCGCTGGTGTCAGCTCTTCCATCGCCCGCCGCCGCTCGTCAAAGTCAGACGCCGCCGCCGCTCGCCGAGTCGCTGATCGGCGATTTCGACGAGGTGGTGGCCTCGGCGCCGCCACTGCCGTACGAGAGCAACGAGCGTCACTCGTTGCTGGTAATCGTCACCGTTGCGCTCGTCGTCCCACCGAGCGTGTAGGCACCGTTCGCCGTCAGCGTCACCACCACCGTCTCCGGCCCTTCCTTCACGACATCGTTGATCGGCTTGAGGGTGATGTGCACCTGGCGCGCACGTGCCGGGATGGTCACGCTGCCCGGCAGCGTCACGTAGTCACTGCCTGCGGTGGCCGTGCCACCGACGGTGTAGAGCACGGTCAGAGGTGCGGTCGTCCTGCCCGTACGGCTGACCGTGAACCGCCCGGTAGTGGTTCCGCTCTCCGTCGCCGTGGCGTCCGTGGCGGCGATGGTCACCGCTTCATCGCTGATGATCGTAACGGTGGCGGTGCTCGATCCGCCCACGGTGTACGCGGCGTTTGCTTTGAGGGTGAGCACGATCGTCTCGTTTCCCTCCATGAGCGAATCATTCGCAGGCGTGATGACGATGAGCGCCGAGGGCGCGCCGGCTCCGATGGTCACGCTCCCCGGGAGGGTAGGGTAATCGGCGCCAGCGCTGGCCGTGCCGGCGACCGCATACAGCACGGTCAAGGGCGCCGTCGTACTGCCCGTGCGGCTCACCGTGAACGTCCCTGTGGTGCGGCCGGCCTCCGTTGCCGTCGGATCGGTGGCGACGATCGTCACGGTAGCCACGTCGTCACTCACGATCGTCACCGTCGCGCTGTTGGGCGCCCCTACCGTGTAACCGGCACCATCTCCCAGCGTCACCGTGACGGTCTCGTTTCCCTCGACGACCGTGTCATTGACGGGGGTGATGGTGATCGCCGTGGTGGCGGATCCGGCCGGAATGGTGACACTGCCGGACAGCGGCTCGTAATCGCTGCCTGCACTCGCGGTGCCTGTGACTGCATAGAGTACGGTGAGCTCGCCGGTGGTCGAGCCCGAGCGGGTCACCGTGAGCGTGCCCGTTGTCGAACCGGCTTCGGTGGCCACCCCGTCCGTGGCCGTAATGCTGACGAGCGTGCCGCCCGACATGATCTGGTAGATGACGCCGGTGCCCGCCCCCGCGCTCGCGAGCGAGCCATTACTCGCCATGTCGGCGAGAAAGAGCGCGTCCGACGTCGATAGCACTCCATTGAGGTGTCCGACGTTCGGTTCGTCATTGCTGACGAAGTGACAGTAGGTGCCGCTGGCGACGCTGTAGAACACCAGCGGGTTTTCCTCGTTGGCGATACCGTACGCGGGCTGGCCGTGGAAACCGACGAACACGCCGTCGTTGACAGGTGACGGGAAGGCGGGCGGGGCGAAGGCCATCAGCGCCGGGCCCTCGCTCTCCGGAGCCGTCATGCCGGCGAGAGGCTGGAACGTCACGACAGGCTGGATCCCGGCCCCGCCCACCACGCGGCCGGTCCGGTACTCGGTATAGCTGTCAGGGAAGCCGAAGAAGTGTGGTGCCCCCGCACCGATCTCCTCGACGGGAATGACGTTCAGCTCATCGACGCTGAGCGGCTCCCTGTCGTCGACGAGGCCGTCAATACCGTTGTCCGTGAAATACAGGTCACCACGTCCGGGGTGGATCGCGAGGCCGGCGGCGTTGCGCAGCCCCGACGCGATCTGGACCGGCGCGGAGAACGTCGGCCCTCCGGCGCCGTCCGTCACCGTGATCTTGTGGATGGCGTCGCCGTTGACGAGGACGGTGGGATTCACCAGACCTCCGACGTGCACCTGGCCCGTCGTCGCCTTGCTATTGAATTGCGACCCGACGTTGAAGAAGAGATCGAAGCTGTCCGCGCCCGGCGTGGGACGCACTTCGAGTGCATACGACGCGTGATACCACTGGTCGGTGCCGGCGAGCGGGAACTGCAGGGTAATCTCGCCGAGGCGAGTGTAGGGGGTGCCGATTCGCAGCACGGTGATGCCCGACCCCGCGCTGGTGACGAACAGCAGCGTGCCCGCCCGGCGTACCGCGGTGAGCGCTCCCGGCAGCCCCGTGTAGACGACGGTGCCGGCGTCATCAGCGATGCCATCCCCGTTGCTGTCGACGAACCGCCGCAGCTCGCCCGTCGTCGCGAAGTAGCCGCTCGTCGCCGTCCTGGGCACGCTGGTGGCCACGATCAGCGAGCCGTCCGCCAGGCGCTCCATTCCGTAGGGGAAATTCAGCCCGGTGGCAAATGTCGTCACACGGAAGTCCGCTGCCGCGACACCACAGCCGAGTGGCTTGCTGAACGGCGCCGCCCCTGCATCGGTCATCCCGGCCAGCGTCAGAAGAAGTGTGAGCGCCGTGATCGTCAGCTTCGAGAGGGAATTCATGGATGGGTGCCGCCCTTCATAGGGTCTCAAAGTCGTTCCAATGGCAGCACGCACGTTAGCATCGTCCTCCTCAGGGTCAAAAGACGATGTACGAGCCAATCCGACTAGCCGTACCACACCCACCACGCGAAGAGGCCCACCATCACCACCGCCAGCGCCACGTGCATCGCCACCCCCGCGATCATGCCGAGCGCCGTGCCCACGCCCGTACGCACGCTGGGGCCGATGGCGCGCGTTCTCACGAGCTCGCCGATGATCGCGCCTGCGATCGGACAGATGAGCAGCCCGAAGGGCGGCCACGCGAGACCCACCACCGCGCCGATGATGGCGCCGATCACCGCGCCGCGGCCGCCACCGAACTTCCGCGCGCCGAGCGCTCCCGCCAGGTGCTCGAGCACGGAGGCCACGATGGCGAGGAGCGCGAGAATAGCGAGGCGGCCGAAGCCGAGCGACTGAAAGTCCGTGGCGAACGCATGGAGCAGGGCGCCGGCGAAGATGAGCGGCGTGCCCGGCAGCACGGGCACCACGGCACCCACGAGCCCGGCCACCATCAGCAGCCCGACGACGATGTCGACGAGCGTCAATCGCTCTTCACGGCGAGCCTGCGTACCGTCTCGCAGAGCACGATGGGGTCGATCGGCTTGGTCAGGTACGCGTCGAATCCCGCCTGCCGAGCGCGCGCCTGATCCTCCGGAGTGGCGTACGCGGTCACCGCAATCGTGGGTACGTTCGCCCGACGGCTGTCTGCGAGACGGCGCAGCGATCGGAGGAAGCTGTAGCCGTCTTCTCCTGGCATTCCGACATCGCATACGATTGCATCGACGGACAGTCGCTCCAGGCTCGTCAGCGCTTCCGCCGTCGACGCCGCCGTCGTCACGGACGCTCCCGCCAGCGTCAGCATCGCGCTCACGAGCTCCAGGGAGTCCGGGTCGTCGTCCGCGGCGAGGATCTGGAGCCCATCCAGCCTCGCCATCCTCGCCGCGAGCGGACCCTCGGCGCCTGCCTCGGCCAGCGGCACCCTCACGTCCGGTGTGACGCCGGCGCTCAGCATCGGAAGAGTGACCGTGAATACTGCGCCGTCGCGATCCGTTCGATTCTCTGCGGCCACGGTTCCACCGTGGAGCTCGACGAGATGGCGAACGATGGCAAGACCGAGTCCAAGGCCTCCGTGCACTCGTGTCGTCGTGCTGTCCTCTTGACGGAAGCGATCGAAGATGTACGGGAGAAAATCGCGATCGATTCCCTTGCCCGTGTCTCGTACGGTGATCGCGGCGGCATGTTCTGCGTGAGTCAGTCGCACATCGATGCGCCCCTCCTCCGGCGTGAACTTCACGGCGTTCGACAGCAAGTTCCAGATGACCTGCTGCAGCCGCTGGGCGTCCGCGGTCACGGGCCCGAGGTCACGGTCGAGATCCATGTACACCGCGATCCGCTTTGCCGTGGCCGCCGGTCGCAGCACGTCGACGCTCTGCTCGATGAGAGGGCGAAGGTCGAGAGGCTGCAGATCGATACGCAGCTGGCCGGTGATGATTCTGGAGACATCGAGGATGTCCTCGATGATCCGTTGCTGGATTTTTGCGTTTCGGTGGATGACGGTCGTCGCCCGCTGAATGGCCGCGGCGTCGGCGTGACCCCCCAGAAGCATGGTGGCCCATCCCACCATGGCATTGAGCGGTGTCCGCAGCTCGTGCGAGAGCGTGGCGAGGAATTCGTCCTTGAGCCGGCTCGCACTCTCGGCCTCCGTCTGGGCTCTCTGCGCGCGTTGGAGCAGCGCGACGCGCTGTTGCTCGGCGCGACGCCGGTCCGTGATGTCGCGCACGTAACCCGTGAACGACGGAGGCACGGAGGCGATGGGCCGGATGGCGAGCTCGATCGGGAATTCCTCGCCATCGGCCCTCAACGCGGTCAGCTCGATACGCCGGCCGAGAACAGGGCCTTCCCCCGTCGCGAGGTATCGAGCGAGGCCCACGCGGTGGCGCTCGCGCAAGTGCTCCGGAATGATGATCTCCGCCATGTCGCGTCCGAGCACATCGGCGCGGAGCCACCAGAACATCGCTTCGGCGGCCGCATTGAAGTCGGTGATCCGCCCGCGATGATCCATCGTGATGATGGCATCGAGCGAGGCCTGCACCATGGCCGCGTAGCGCGCGGCGCCTTCCCCCACCGCGATGTCACTCCGCGTGCGTTCCGCAAACTGTCCGAGCTGGGTACCGAGCGCCGTCATCATGTCCAGGAGCTCCTGATCGGGTGGCTCGGGCCGGCCACTCAGGAATTCGATCACACCCAGGCATTGGCCACGGAGGGCGATGGGGAACGCGAACGCACCTCGCAACCCTGCGCGCGCTGCGACCTCCGCCCGGGGGAAGTTCGCATCCTCGGTGACGTTCAGAATCCAGGCGGCCACGCCGCTCGCGGATACCCGGCCCGGAAGGCCCTCGCCGATCGGGAGCGCCATCGCGAGGGAGGCGGCGACGAACTCGGTGGCATTCACTGACGGTGCCTGCCACACGTCGCCGCATCGAACTACGCCGGCGGGGCGGTCCACCCACCAGACGGCACCGACGTCCCAGCCGAGGATGCTCCCCACCGCGTCGAGGACGCCCGGCACTGCGGTGGCGAGGGAGTCCGACCCCGCAATGACGCGAGCCGTGAGGTATTGCGCGCGCAGCCGGAGCTCCGTCCGCTTGCGCTCGTGGATGTCCACGCAGCCGCCCGTATAGCCTTCGAACGATCCATCGGCTGCCAGTCTCGGAACCCCGTGATCCAGCACCCAGCGGTACTGACCGTCGGCCCGGCGTAAGCGATACTCGATCTCGAAGGGCTGCCGTGTTCTGAAGGCTGAGGCGTAGGTATGAAGGTAGGCCGCGACGTCCTCGGGATGCACGGCTTCTGTCCACCCGTGGTCGATATCCTCCCGCGCTGTCCGCCCCGTGAAGGTCCGCCACGCCGCATTGAAAAACGTCTTCCTTCCGTCGGTGGCCGACATCCAGAGCGTGACGGGCACCGAATCGGCGATGCGGCGGAACAGCTCTTCTTCGCGCTGAAGCGCCTCTGTCGTCCGTCTCCACTCGGAGGCGAGCGCCGCCAGGGGCACCGTCAGCATCGCCATCGTCGCCATGAAGGCCTGCAAGATCAGAAGCGACACGCTCGGCGGAAACCCCGCAAAGGGGCCGAGGCCACGCAGCGTTCCCCAGATAGCGACCGCGCACAATCCCATGACGGCCGTCGTCGCGGCCCGCTGACCGAACCGGAAGGCGACCCACATCAGCGGAGGAATTGCGAGAAATGCCAACGGATACCGGCTCTCGGCAAGCGACGAACCCGCACCGAAGATCAGGCCGCCCACGACGGCAATCGAGATCACCGCCAGCGCAGCCTCCACCACGCGCGGATGCCGCCACGTGACCTTCGGCTCCAGGGTCCACAGAACGATCACGGGCGTGACGATCAACACGCCGGAAACATCGCCCAGCCACCAGGTCAGCCAGATGCGCGTGTACTCCGACCACATCGCATAGCCAGCCATCGTGAGGGTGGTGACACCGATGGTGGCAGCCACGGACGAGGCGAGAGCCCCCGCCAACGCAAACTTGAAGATGTCCTGCGGCCGCTGAAATACGGACTGACCGCCTGCGAAGCGATTGACGAGGTCCGCGGCGACGAGTCCCTCCAGCGTGTTGCCCACGGCGAGGCTGGCTGACGTCGCCACGCTGCCGGCGGTGGTGACGTTGACCACGAAGGCGCCCGCCAGTATCGCCGGCCAAAGACGGAAGCCGAACAGCAGAAAAGCGGCGACAGCGAGACCGCTGGGAGCCCACACCGCGGTTGCGTTCGCGTGAACGACGGCGAGCTGGAGTCCAACTTTTCCCGTCAGCACATAGAGGAGGAAGACTCCGACCATCAGGACGATATCGCGCCGCCACCGGTTGCTGGTCACGGGCCTATCCGCCAAGGGTTGTGCTCCAGACATCGCAGATGTGGGCAGACGTGATGTCAGTCACGCTGCACCAGCGGCCGGGGTCGCGGCAGCGTGATGGCGACGGCGACGCCGATGCCGGCCAGGATCAGCCATGGCGCAGTGTAGGAGCCCGTGGCCTGCAGCACGAGGCCAAAGATGGGCGGCCCCACGAGCACGCCGCTCCACGAGAACGCCACCGCCACGCCGGTGAGCAGTCCCGCGTAGCGAACGCCACCGATCTCCGCCACGAGCGCCAGGTACAGGCCGACCCAGCCGAAGGCGCCCGCGCCCGCCACCACGGCGAGGGGAACGGCGAGCGGAATAGGCAGTCTCTCGCCGAGCGCGAGCAGCGCGTAGGCGGCGGCGCCGATGAGGGCGTTGATCATGACGCCCGGGCGGCGGCGGCCGCCGAAGAAGCGGTCGCTGATGGCGCCCCAGGCCAGGCGGCTGCCGGTGCCGCCCACCTGCGCGAGAGCGAGGAACTGTCCCGCCGCCACGGCCGACACCGCGAAGGTCTCCTTGGCGTAGAGCGCGAGGTACGCGAGCACGGCCGACTGTGCGATGGAGAGCGCGAGTCCCGAGAGGAACACGATGACGACGCCGGGACGGCGCAAGAACATGCCCAGCTCCGCCACGCGCGGCCACTCCGTGGGGCGCGCGGCGATGGCGGCGGCCGGGGTGCGGTAGGTGACGGCGACGAGAGCGGCGGAGAGCAGGGAGAGCGCGCCGGCGGCTGCCAGCGCGCGCCGCCATCCGAGGTGCAGCGCCAGCGGCGGCATCGTGAGCGCGGCGATCAGCCCGCCCAGCGTGAGCCCGGTCTGCTTGATCCCCATCGCGAAGCCGCGACGGCGCGGCGGAAACCACTCGATGACCGCCTTGCCCGTGGACGGGTTCAGCACGCTGAAGCCGAAGCCGGCCACCACGAGGCATCCGAGGAACGTGGGCAGGCTCCACGTGACGGTGGCGAGCATCACCATCACACCGATGATGACCTGCCCGAGGCCGAGAGTGGCGCGAACGCCGAGGCGGTCGGTGAGAATTCCTGCTGGCAGCGCCATGAGGACGCCTCCCAGATAGACGGCGGGCAGGAACAGGCCCACCTGCACGCGTGACAGCGCCATCGACTCCAGCAGAAAGGGCGCGAGAGGTGCGACGGCGAGTACCGACAGAGCGCCGAGGGCGTGGGCGAGGGTCACGAGGGCGAGCACGAGCGAGGGCGATTGATTACATGGGGGGCCTCGACGGGCCCCCCAACCCCCCCAACCCCCCCGACGCTCGGTAGCGCCCCGGCACAGCCGTGGCGCTCCTCGGTATCCCAATGCGCGCCTACAGGTCGAACGCGGGCGAGAGGTCGGCGCCTTCCTTGGCGAGGGCGGGATCGAAGAGCGTGTACGGATTCACGTTGCCGAGGGCGGCGGTGATGGAGTCCGCCACGCCGGGATGGCGCGATTTCAGATTAGTGAGGAAGTCGCGGATCTCCCGGCGCACGCTCTCCTTGTCGCCGCACACGCAGCCGATGGTCAGAAAGCCGCGCGCCTTCGCATACGCCGTGGTGAGCTCTTCCGTGACGAACGCGAGGGGGCGGATGAGGCGGAGCGTGCCCTTGCGTGAGGTGGCCACGGCGGGCAGGGAGGCGATGCGGCCGTTGAACAGGATGTTGCGCATGAGCGACTCCGCGCAATCGTCGGCGGTGTGGCCGAGCGCGAGCACCGTACACCCCGCCTCGTCCACCGCGCGGTAGAGCGCGCGCCGTCGATGTCGGCTGCACACGTCGCAGCCGTGGGCGACGCCCTCGGCCACCAGGTCCAGCGTGGTGCGGTCGTCACGCACGATCCACTCCACGCCGAGCTCGCGGATCTGGCGCTCGAGCCCCTCGAGGGCCGCCTTGAACTTGCCCTGCTCGATGGTGATCGCCACCAGCTCGTACGGGAAGGGCGCGCGCCGGCGGTAGGCCACGAGCGCGTGCAACAGGCACAGGCTGTCCTTGCCGCCCGACACCCCCACCGCGATGCGGTCACCCGCGCGCAGCATCGAGAAGTGGCCCATGGCGCGGCCGACGAGATCGAGCACGCGCCGTTCGGCCTCAGGACCATCCATGCGCGTGCCGCGCTAGCGGTGATATTTCTCGGGCGACTTCAACGGGGGGAAGAACACGGGGCGCGCCATGCGGCCCACGGGGACTTCCACCAGCACGGGCTTGTCCATCTTCAGCGCGCGGCGCACGAGGTCGCCCACTTCGGTGGGCTCCTTGGCGCGCAGGCCGACGGCGCCGTACGCTTCCGCGAGCTTCACGAAGTCCGGGTTGTGCAGCTCGGCGCCGTGCGTGCCGCCCCAGCTCTCGTCGAGGTCGCGCGAGACGTTGCCGTAGGCGTTGTCGTTGAAGACGACGCACACGGCGTTGATCTTGTACTTCACGGCCGTCGACAGCTCCTGGGAGTTGTAGAGGAAGCCGCCGTCGCCCACCACCGCGATCACGGGGCGGTGGGGACACGCGACCTTGGCGCCCAGCGCCGTCGGATACTCGTAGCCGAGGTTGCCGGAGTACGACGACGTGATGTAGGTCCGCGGCCGGTACACGGGCCAGAACGGGCGCGAGTAGTAGCCGATCTGCGTCATGCCGGCCACGAAGATCGTGTCTTCGGGGGCGCCCGCGCGCAGGCTGCGCATGATCGACGAATTCGGCTCCTGCGTGTCGAGGGCCGCCGTCGCCTGACGCACGGCCTGGCGCTCCGTCTTGCGCGACGGGCGCGGCGGAGTGGTGGCGCGCAACCGCTCGCGCATCCGCTCCAGCGTGGCGCGCGCGTCGCCCACGAGACCGAAGGTCTTGGCGTGATTGCGCCCGATCTCTTCGGGATCGACGTCGATCTGGATCACCTGCTGCGTGGGCTGAAAGCCGGCGATGGCGAGGCGCGATCCGACGACCAGAATCACATCCGCCGCGTCGAGATGCTGCCGGAGAGGACTTTTCGGCCAGAGGCCGGCGCCGAGCGAGAGGTCGTTGTCATCGGTGACGGCGCCCTTGCCCTCCGCCGAATGCGCGATGCCCGCCTGCAGATACTCCGCGACGTCGGCGAGCGCCTCGTGCGCACCCGACAGGTTGACGCCGCCTCCCGCGTAGATGGCCGGATGCGCGGCGGCGAGCAGCATGGTGATCGCCCTCGCGATCTCGGCGTCGGGCGCGGGGGGCCGGACGGCGGCCGCGGGCTCGACGAGCGTGACCTCGCCCTCTTCTTCCAGGACGTCGGGCGGAACCTCGATGTGCACCGGGCGGGGGCGGCCCGTCTTCAGCTGGTACACGGCGTCGCGCACGGCGGCGGGCACCTCCGCGATCTCCAGCACGCGGCGGCGCCACTTGGTGACGGGCGCGATGGCGTCCATCTGGTCGTTCACCTCGTGCAGGACGCCCACGTTCTTGCCGATGTTTCGCTTGGGCACCTGGCCCGCGATCATCAGGACGGGTGAGGAGGCGGCGTACGCCGTGCTGAGCCCGGCCGCCGCGTTCAGCAGCCCGGGGCCGGGCACGACGAGGGCGACGCCGAAGCCGCCGCCCGCGCGCGCGTAGCCGTCGGCCATGTAGCTGGTCGCCTGCTCGTGACGGGTGGCGATGAAGCGGATGTCCTTCTCGTCGCGCAGGCCCGCCACGGCGCCGTAGAGCTGCACGCCGGGCAGGCCGAAGATCACGCGCACGCCTTCGCGATGGAGCTGCTTGGCGAGCGCTTCGCCGCCCGTCATCTTCGCCATCACGAGTGCTTCCGGAGCTCCAGGCGGCCGATCTGGCGGCGATGCACCTCGTCCGGGCCGTCGGCGAAGCGCAGCGTGCGCGAGTGCGCCCACATGGAGGCGAGCGGGAACTCCTGGCTCACGCCGCCGCCGCCGTGCAGCTGCATGGCGCGCTCCACCACCGCCAGCGTCATGTTCGGCACGGCCACCTTGATCTCGGCGATGGCCTGCTTGGCGGCCTTGTTGCCGACGGTGTCCATCATGTAGGCGGCGTTGAGGACGAGCAGGCGCGCCTGGTCGATCTCGATGCGTGACTGCGCGATGCGCTCCAGCGTGATGTCGTTGTCGGCGAGCGGCTTGCCGAAGGCGACCCGCTTCGTGGCGCGCATGCACATCAGCTCGAGCGCGCGCTCGGCGACGCCGATCTGGCGCATGCAGTGGTGGATGCGGCCGGGGCCGAGGCGCCCCTGCGCGATCTCGAAGCCGCGGCCCTCGCCGAGGAGCAGGTCGGTGGCGGGCACGCGCACGTTCTCGAACACCACTTCGCCATGGCCGTGCGGGGCGTCGTCGTAGCCGAAGACGGTCAGCATGCGCAGCACCTTGATTCCCGGCGACTCGCGCGGCACGAGGATCATCGACTGCTGCTTGTACTTGTCGGGATTCTTCGGGTCCGTCTTGCCCATGAAGATGATGATCTTGCACCGCGGATCGCCGATGCCCGACGTC
Organism: Candidatus Rokuibacteriota bacterium; assembly: GCA_046712525.1. Lineage (GTDB taxonomy): Bacteria > Methylomirabilota > Methylomirabilia > Rokubacteriales > CSP1-6 > JBBDXO01. Next base: position 5,230 of record JBKKCN010000519.1, on the reverse strand, counting down.
CACCACTTGAGGCCGTTGATGACGTAGGAGTCGCCCTCGCGCGTGATGGACGATTCGATGTTGGTGGCGTCGGAGGAGGCGACCTTCGGCTCCGTCATCGCGAAGGCGGAGCGGATCTTGCCCTGCAGCAGCGGCTCCAGCCACTCCTTCTTGTGCTCCGGCCGGCCGTACCGCTCCAGCACTTCCATGTTCCCCGTGTCCGGCGCCGAGCAGTTGAACGCTTCGGGCGCGATGGGCGAGCGGCCCATGATCTCGCACAGCGGCGCGTAGTCCAGGTTGGTGAGGCCCGCGCCCCGCTCGCTCTCGGGCAGGAAGAGGTTCCAGAGGCCGCGCTCCCTGGCCTTCGCCTTCAGCTCCTCCATGACGGGAGGGATCTGCCACCGGGTGGGGCCCGCGTCGAGCTGGTCCTTGAAGACCTTCTCGCTGGGATAGACGTGCTTGTTCATGAAGTCGGTGAGCTGCTCCATGTACATCTTCGTCTTCTTCGAGTACTCGAACTCCATGGCTGATCTCCTGTCAGAACGGGGGGCCGCGGGGCTGCCTCGTTGAATGCCTGGGTTCCAGAGTCTATCCGCGCAGCCGGAGGCTGTCCATCGTCAGGGAAGAGGGCCTACGCCTCGCGCTGGACGAGGTGCATCAGCACGCCGCCGAGGGCCCTCGGCTGTGGAAAGCCGATGAGCGCGCGCCGCGAGCCGGGGCGGCCCTTCACGTCGATCATGGGCAGCCCCGCCTCCGCCATCGCGCCGAGCGTGGCGCCGATGTCGGTCACCTTGAGGGCGACGTGATGCAGCCCTTGGCCGCGCGACTTCACGAAGCGGGCGATGACGCCCTGGTCCTGTCGCGTGTTGCCGGGCCGATCCTGCTCGTGCGCGTGGGCGCTCTGCGTGGGGTCGAAGTTGGCGAGGAACTCCAGCTCGCAGTCGCCGACGGTGATGAAGCACACGCGCAGGCCGCCCACCGGCTCCGGCGCGCGCGAATGGTAGATGACGCCGTACTTGTCGGAGGTGAAGCTCTCCACCGCCATCGACACTTCCATGTCCGTCTGGCGGCTCTCCACCGGGAATCCGAGCTTGCCGGTGAACACGCGCTCGTCCTCGAACACGTCTGCGCTCGCGACACCGACGTGGTCGATGCGCTCGACGGGGCCGCCGCCGTGCTTCCTCAGATCGAGCCGCTCCGTCATCACCGTGCGCACGCCGAGCGTCGCCGTGCGGTCGAGCGTCACACAGCGCCGGCCGGCAAGGCTCGGCCCCGGCGCGGATGCCGCGATACCGGCCGCCGCCGCCCGTGCCGGGGCGGCCGCGAGGTCGTCCACGCCGAGGGCGATGTGGTGCACGCCCGGCTTGGACTCGCCCTCCACGAGGGGGTGGCCAGGCGGGAGAACGGCGAGCGCGCTACGCCCGATGCTGAAGACGGCGATGGTGCCCGCCGCCGTTGCGAGATCGTTGCGCGGCAGGCCGAGCTGACGCTCGAACACCGAGCACGTCGCGGGAGTATCGGCGGACACGAGCGCCACGTACGCGATCTGGTCTGACAGCATGTCGCTATCCTTCCGCACACTGAACGACATGAGCGGCGACGAGGGACTCGATCTCGCCGCATGACACGCCGAAATCGTGCAGGACCTGCCGGGAGTCGGCGCCGAGCGCGGGCGGCGCGCGCCGCACCGAACGGCCGGCGAGCGCGCCCATCCGGATGGGGTTGGCGATCACGCGCAGGGTGCCGAGGGTGGGGTGATTGATCTCTTCCACCATGCGCGTGGCATTGACGTGTGGATCGGCGAACACCTGGTCGAGCGAGAAGATCGGCCCCGCGGGGAGCCCGCGCTTCACCAGCTCCAGGGTCCATTCCATCTTGCCGCGCGCCGCGAACTTCTCGTTGAGACGCCGCGTGACCTCGTCCCGGTGCCGCACGCGAGCGCTGTTGTCCTTGAAGTCCGGATGCGTGATCCATTCCTCCATGCCGAGCAGCCTGCACAGCGCCGCCCACATGTCCTCGGTGGCGGCGGCCACGTTGAAGGGGCCGTCCTTCGCCTGGAACATGCCGTAGGGGCAGATGACGGGATGCGCGTTCCCCGCGAGGCCGGGCGTGTCGCCGAGGCTGAGCTGCCGCTGACCCTGCAGCGTGAGCAGCCCGATGAGGCCGGCGAGCAGCGAGGTCTCGACGAGCTGACCCCTGCCCGTCGCCTGCCGCTGGATCACCGCCGCCTGGATCCCGAGCGCCGCCCACATGCCGGCCACGACGTCACCGATGGGGATGCCGACGCGGGTGGGCCCGCTCTCCTTCTGGCCCGTGAGGCTCATGAGGCCGGACATGCCCTGCGCGACCTGGTCGACGCCGGGCCAACCGCCGTAGGGCCCGGTGGTGCCGAAGCCGGTGATCGACGCGAAGATCAGGCGTGGATTGCGGGCGGCGAGCGTCGCGTAATCCATCTGCATGGCCGCCATCACGCCCGGCTTGAAGTTCTCGACCAGGATGTCTGCCGTGTCCGCGAGCCGGCGGATGAGCTCGAGTCCCTTCGGGTCGCGGAAGTTGACGGCGAGGCTTCGCTTGTTGCGGTGGATGCTCAGGTAATACACGCTCACGCCGTCCTGGAAGGGTCCCCAGCCGCGCACCATCTCGCCCTCCGGCGTGGGCTCGACCTTGACGACGTCCGCGCCGAGGTCGGCGAGGATCATGGCGCAGAAGGGGCCCGCGAGCGCTCTCGACAGGTCCACCACGCGCAGGCCGGCGAGCGGCAGCGACTCCTGCATGTCTATCCGGGGACCAGCACGGGGTCCATCGCACCCGGCTTCGGCGACTTCCCGCTCATGCCGAGCCGCGCCTTCAGGAAGTCCAGCACCTCGCGCTCGTGGCGGCGCAGCGTGGCGTTGCGCGCGCTGCGCGTGCTGCGCTTGCGCCACACCCGGGGCGGCAGGGGCGGGAGCACGGAGCCGTCGAGATACGCGTCGATCAGTGCCGGATGCACGTAGAACTTCCGGCACACCGTGCGTGTGTTGCCCAGCTTCGCCGACGCCGCGTCGATGGCCGCCACCACGTTCTTCTCCGCCTGCCGCTTCGTCGGCGCCACGCCCATCTCCCGCAATTTTTCCGCGGCGAGCATCGTGCCCGCCCACGTGCGAAAGTCCTTGGCCGTGATCTCGCGTCCCGTCACGTCGCGCAGGTACTCGTTCACGTCACCCGCGTCCACCACTTGCCGCCGCCCGTCGTCGTCCAGGTACTGGAAGAGCTCCTGTCCGGGCAGCTCCTGACAGCGCTGGATGATGTGCGCGATGCGCCGGTCCTGCACGGCCACCGTGTGGGCGACGCCACTCTTGCCGCGGAACTCGAAGCGCACCTCGGTGCCATCGATTTCCACGTGCCGGTGCCGCAGGGTGGTGAGGCCGTACGAGCGGTTGAGCCGGGCGAGCTGCTCGGAGCCGACGCGGATGAGGGTGCGCTCGAGCAGCCACACCACGGTCGCCATCACCTTCGCGCGCGGCAGACCTTCGAGCGCGATGTCCTCCTCCACGCGCGTCCGGATCTTCCACAGGACGTCCTTCAGCTCGAACATCCGCTCGAACTTCGACTGGTCGCGGCTCTGCCGGAAGCTCGGATGGTAGCGGTAGACCTTGCGCCCGCGGGCATCCCGCGCCGTCACCTGCAGATGGCCCTCCGCGAGCGGACAGATCCACACGCTCGTCCACGCGGGCGGAATCACGAGGGCACGAAAGCGATGGAGCATGGCCGGCTCGCGGATGACTTTCCCGTCGGGGTCGATGTAGGTGAAGGCCGTGCCGCGCTTCTGCCGGCGGATACCCGGCATGTCGTCGGTGACATATCTCAACCCTGTTTGCTCCTGTCGGTGAATCGAGGAGCACCACGGCTTTGCCGGGGGCGCCCGGGGGGTCGAGGAGCACCACGGCTTTGCCGAGGTGCTGCCGAGCGCCCGGGGGGTGGAGGAGCACCACGGCTTTGCCGGGGTGCTGCCGAGCGCCCGGGGGGTGGAGGAGCACCACGGCTTTGCCGGGGTGCTGCCGAGCGCCCGGGGGGCTTGGGGGGCCCTTCGAGGCCCCCCATCATAATAATCACTTGACGTAGTGGTCGCGCGCGAGCGGCGGGCGGACGTCGGCGCCGCTGAAGAGCAGGGTGACGACGATCTCGACGCACGCGTTGCCGCCGAGGCCGCGGCAGCCGATGGCGGCGCGCGTGGGCTTGCCGCGCTCGCCGTACAGCTCGACGAGGAGATCGGCGGCTCCGTTGATCACCCGGGGCTGATCGTTGAACCCCGGCGCCGAGTTCACGTAGCCCGTCAGATGGACGATTTGCTGGACGCGCTCGAGATCGGTGAGCGCGTACTTCACCGCCGCCAGCGTCGTGAGCACGGCATAGCGCGCGGCGTCCGCGGCCTGCTCCAGCGTGACGTCCTGCCCCACCACGCCCGGCCGATAGACCTGCCCGTCCTTGATGGGGACGGTGCCTGACAGGTAGAGCAGGTTCTGCACGGGAAAGTGCGAGATGTAGTGCGCGCCCGCCGCGTTCTTGCGATACAGATCGTCCAGGCTCGGCACCGCCAGCCCCATCGTCTTCAGCTTGTCCTCGACGCTCATGGCTCCCTCCGGTAGGCCAGACGTTAGCACCGACAGAGGGGCAGACCGCAGAGTAAGCTACGGCCATCCTGCTCCCCGAGGGCGTCCGATGAGAATGAAAGACAAGGTGGCTCTCGTGACCGGCGGCGGCTCCGGCATCGGCCGGGCCACCGCGCTCCGCCTGGCGGCCGAAGGCGCGCGGGTCGTCTGCGGCGACCGCGACGTGGCCTCCGCCGAGGACACCGCGAAGGCGATCCAGAGCGCGGGCGGCACCGCGCTCGGGTTGGAGGTGGACGTGGCTGACGAGCGGGCGTGCACGCGCCTGGTGGAAGCCACCGTGTCGAGCTTCGGTAGCCTCACCACGCTCGTGAATTCCGCCGGCGTGCGCGCGCCCCTCAATGCGCTGCCGGCGCCTGCGGACTGGCACCGCGTCATCGACATCAACCTCACGGGCTCCTACCTCATGTCCCGCGCCTCGATGCCGGCGCTGCGCGCGCGCGGGCACAGCTCCATCACGCACCTGGCGTCGATCTACGGGCTCGTGGGCGGCTCGCTGTCGCCGGCGTACGCCGCCCCGAAGGGCGCCATCGTGAACCTCACGCGCCAGATGGCGCTCGAGTGCGCGCCCGCCGTGCGCGTCAACTGCGTCTGTCCCGGCGTGA
>JBKKCN010000518.1:0-10689 GCA_046712525.1 Candidatus Rokuibacteriota bacterium | reverse complement strand
CACGAGCACCAGGTCCTTGCCGGCGGTCTTGGAGACTCCGCCCGCGCGCGACAACATCTCGAGGAGCGTGGTGGGGCCCGTCAGAAAGAAGAGGCCGGGCTTTTCGGCCTCGCCCATCACGTGGACCTTCTTGGACAGGTACTCCTTCACCGCGACGATCACCTGCGGATTGACCAGGTAGTCCTTCTCGAGCAGCTCGCGCAGCTTCTGCGCGAGGTCGGTGGTGGTGAGCCCCGCCGCCGCCACGCTACCGATGAGCGGAAAGGGCACGCGGCCGTCGAGGGTCACGGGATATTCGCGGGAGAGGTCATCGTGGCCCCACACGGTGATCTTGAGCACATCGCCGGGTCCGATGGTGTATTCCTGGGCGCCGGCGCCGGATCCGGCGGCAAGCAGCATCGCGCACACGAGCGCGCCGAGCACGAGGGCGGGGAGGTACTGGGTCCGCGTCAATCGCATGAAGCCCGGATCAGAACGACAGCGTGACCTTTGCGCCCACGATGTCGTCCTTGTAGTCGAACTGATCGAAATTGGAGTACCGGCGCGTGTGCGAATAGTCCGCGCCCACCGCCAGCCACCGCTGAATCTGGTAGTCGACACCGAGGCCGCCGCCGTAGAGCTCGTCGTGCCGCCAATGCCCCTGCCCCGCCTTGTCAGGATACTCGTTCGTCCCGCCGAAGAGGTACGCGGAAGCGAGCAGCTTGGGGGTGAACCTGTGCTCGACGCTCACGGTGGCGACGTTCGCCACGTAGAAGAGGTTGGTGAGATAGACCGACTCCGCCACGAAGCGCTCCGTGACCATTGTGAAGCGCGTGCGATCGGTGGGCTGGAAGACCCAGTCGCCCCCCGCCACGATCCCGTGGTACGAGGTGCGCCGCCGATCGTCCGGCTCGCGGCTCTCCCAGCCGATACGGAAGGTGGACCGGAGCCGGGGCGTGATGTCACCGCGAAGTCCCACCACCCCGATGTAGCGCTCGACGTCGCGCTCGCGGGCGCTCGAGAACTCCTTGACGCCGTAGGCGAGGTTGAGGAGCAGGTCGGTCTTGGGCGCCACCTTGTAGAAGCCCGTGATGCCGAACGTGTGCTCGTCGCGGTCGAGCTGGTTCACGCTGCGCTCGAAGTCGACATGCGTCCACACGTAGTCCGCGCCGATGGCGTAGCGTCGCGCGAAGGCGTACTCGACCGACGGCGACAGCACGTTCGTCAGGCTCTCGATCCGTCCCGTGAGCTCGGTGCCCGGAGGATCGCTGGTGTACGCGAAGTCCTCTTTCAGCGCCGCCGTCAGCCCGCCGGGGAAGTCCAGCGAGAGCTTGCCGAACAGGAAATAGTGCTCGGTATCCTGGCTGTCGAGGTCGACGAAACGCAAGATCTCCATGCGCGCGCCGAAGTCGAGGCGATGGCGTCCCAGCGGCAGCTCGACGAGGATACCCGGGATGGTGCGGAAGATGACATCGTCCTGCTCGTTGCGCGGCGATTGGAACACGTTGGATTCGTATTCGACCCGCTGCGTGATGAAGGGGGTGACCCGGAATCCGGGCAGGTTGAGGTCGGGCCACACGGCGTTGAGGTCGACGGCGCGCGCGGGGGACACGAGAGCCGCCACGAGGGACAACGCGCCCACGATCGTGGCCGACGACCGCCGAGCCCACGGGGCAGAGACCATCAAGCTTGCCCTCTCGCTCTCAGCACGTCATGAGCCGCAATGTACCGTCGGCGGCACCGGGGGGACTTCGCGATGATACGGAAGCCCGCGCGAGAGTGTCAACCTCGTTTATTTAGGTAGTTGCAAAGCACGACTCGCCGTCAGCTCGACATACGTGTACCACAGCCCCTCCCACAGCAGGACCTGGACGGAGTTGCCGGCCTTTTCATAGACCTGGGTCGTCCCGTGGCGCGACGTCATCGTGCTGCTCACGTTGCGCCAGCCGTTGCTCTCCAGCGTGGTCCGCATGGCGGCGGCGAGGGACTCGATCTCGATGCGGCCGCGGTACACCAATCGGGCCGCCTTCACCTGCGGCGATTCGATGATCGTCGACCGGTCCGCCTCGTACGTCAGGCCCTTCGGCACCGGGATGTCCTCGAACTCGCTGCGCACCGGACGTGGCGGCGTGCTGGCGCACGCAACAAAGAGCAGCGCGATCATGACGACGACGGAGACACGACGAAAATTTGGCATGCAGCATCCTAGCAGCGCCCGTCTCAGCCGACCAAGCTTTAACGGGATGAATCAGCGCGCATCAGTCGGTCGAGGAGCGCCACGGCTTCGCCGGGCGCTGCCGAGCGTGGGGGGATTGGGGGAGCCGTCGAGGTCCCCATGGTACCGATCGCGCTGCCGAGCGTAATGGGGGATGGGGCCCTTCTAGGCCCCCATCTACAACCGGATCAGCCGCGCGAAATCGGCGTCGACCGCGCGCGCGACCTCGGCCACCCGCGCTCCCGGCAGATCCTCGTCGAGCAGCAGCACGACGATGGCACGGCCCCGGCGGGTACGGCGGCCCACGTGCATGGACGCGATGTTCACGTTGAGGCTGCCGAGGATGGTACCGATCCGGCCCACCATGCCGGGCCGGTCCTCGTAGGACAGCACGAGGATGTGCCCCTCGGGAACGAAGTCGATGTCGAGGTCCCGCAGCTTCACGACGCGCGGCTGGCCGTCGAAGACCGTGCCCGCGATCACCTTGCGCCCGTCGGCCGTCTCCGTCGCCACCGTGAGCACACTCTTGTAGGCGGACGTGCCCTCCGCACGGTGCACCTCCACCGCGACGCCGCGCTCGCGCGCCACCAGGTGGGCGTTCACGAGGTTGACGGGCCCCGCCATCACGGGGTCGAGCAGTCCGGCGAGCACGGCGCGCGCGAGCAACTCGGGATCGCTGTCCGCGATGACGCCCGCGACCGTGACTTCCACGCGCGCCAGGTGCCCCGGGTCGAGTTGCACGCAGAAGCGCCCGAGGCGATCGGCGAGCGCCACGAAGGGCCGGAGCGCGGCCACGGTGGCGGCATCGCCCATCGGGATGTTGACGGCGTGCTCGACGAGCTCGCCGTCACGGAAGGCGACGAGCTGCCGCGCCACATCGACGGCGACGTTGACCTGCGCCTCGGTCGAGTTGGCGCCCAGGTGCGGGGTCACCACCACGCGCGGGTGCGCGATGAGGCGTCGCACCACCTCGCCCGTGGGCGGCTCCTCGCTCCACACATCGATGGCGGCGCCGGCGACGCGGCCGGCCTCCAGCGCGTCGAGCAGGTCGGCCTCGTCGATGATGCCGCCGCGCGCACAGTTGACGAGGCGGACACCCGCCTTCATCCGCGCGAGCTGGGGCGCCCGCACCATGCCGTCCGTTTCCGGCGTGAGCGGCACATGAAACGTGATCACGTCACAACGGGCGAGCACCGTGTCGAAGTCGACGAGGCGTCCGCCCATGTCCCGCGCCCGGCTCTCCGCCACGTAGGGATCGTGCACGAGCAGCTCGCACTCGAACGGGCGCAAGCGCGCCGCCACCCGCGAGCCCACCTTGCCCAGCCCCACCACGCCCACCGTCTTGCGGAACAGCTCGGCGCCGTAGAGGGAGCGGTCCCACTCCAGCGTCTTGAGCCGCGCGTGGGCCTCCGGGATGCGCCGGACGAGGGCGAGCAGCATGCCCATCGTGTGCTCGGCGGCGGACACGACGTTGCCGTAGGGCGCGTTCACCACCACCACGCCGCGCCGCGAGCAGGCGTCCACATCGATGTTGTCGATGCCGACGCCGGCGCGCCCCACGATGCGCAGCCGCGGCGCGCTCTCGAGGAGAGCGGCCGTCACCGCCGTCGACGAGCGCGTGATGAGCGCCTCCGCGTCCGCGAGCGCACGCGCGAGCGTCTCCGCGGGCGGCTTGGTAAGCTGCTCGATGGCGAAGCCGCGCTCGCGCAGGTACGCGAGCCCTTCGGGCGCGATGGCGTCGACGACGACGGTGCGCACGTCAGCCCTGGATCGAATACCCGCCGTCGACGGGGATGACGGCGCCGGTGACGAAGTCCGACGCCGCGCTCGCGAGAAACACCGCCACCCCCGACATGTCGTCGATCGTCCCCCACCGGCCGGCCGGCGTGCGCCGCAGCACCGAGTCGTGAAGCGTCGGAATGTCGCGGCGGCCGCGGCGCGTGAGGTCAGTGTCGATCCAGCCGGGCAGCACCGCGTTCACCTGGATGTTGTCGGGCGCCCACGCCGCCGCCATCGATTTGGTGAGCTGCACGATGCCGCCCTTGCTGGCGCCATAGGCGGGCGCGAACTGCACGCCGAAGATCGACAGCATCGAGCCGATATTCACGACCTTGCCGCCGCCGGCCGCCTTCAGCGCCGGGTACGCGGCACGCGAGCACAGAAAGGCGGAGGTGAGGTTGGTGTCCATCACCGCATGCCATTCTTCCAGGGAGAGGTCCTGCACCGGCTTGCGGATGTTGGTGCCGGCGTTGTTCACGACGATATCCAACCGGCCGCAGCGCTCGAGCGTCGCCTTCACCAGCCTTGCCACCGCCGCCTCGTCCGTGACGTCGGCCTCGATCGCGTACGCATCCGCGCCGAGGCCGGCGAGCTCGCGCACCGCCAGCTGCGACTTGTCCGCGTTACGCCCCGCCACGACGACGCGCGCGCCCGCGCCCGCCAGCCCGCGCGCCATGCCGAGGCCGATACCGCCGTTACCGCCCGTGATGATCGCCACCTTGCCCTTTAGGTCGAACACGGCTACTATCCTCCCCTCACCGCTCGCTGTAAGAATTACAGGAGGTCCGAGCGCATTGTATGTTTTGCATCGCGTGACTTCGGGAAATTCCGCGCCACTCGGCGATTTCCATGTGGCATGTCGGCTGCAGTTCAGCGTGTCGTTCGACGCAGGCAACCGACGACGGAGGGTACCGCAAATGATCGGGCACGTTCGCAGCTTTCCTTCACGCGCTCCGGAGCGGTCCATCCGCTCGACGGGTCACGTGTGGGGCGTCGTGCTCGCCGGCAACGATGGACCCATCGTCGAGTTTGGCCGGGACTCCGGCCGCCGCTCGCGACATGCACGGCGCGCCGTGGGCGGCGAGGCCCGCACCGGCCTGCGTCGCACTCTCGAGCGCTCGACTGGACTGCTCGCTGCGGAGCGGACGATCGCCGTCTTCTCCCGCGACAACGCCGGCGGCTACAGGCAGGAGCTGTCCGACATGCCCAGCGTGTATCACGTCGTGCAGCCGCGCTATCGCGGCAGCGCCGCCGAAGTGTTCCTGCCCATCCTGAAGATCGCCCGCATCGACCCGCAGGCGGTCGTCGCCGTGCTGCCCGCCGATCACCTCGACGGACATGATGGCCGCGCCATCGAGTCGATCGGCAAGGCCATCACGGCGGCATCGCTGCGCCCCGACCTGCCCGTCCTCGTGGGCGCGCATCCGCGGCCGAATCCCACCTACGGCTGGGTGGAGCCGGGCGAGCCCGTGGACGGGCTGGAGTCGTTCTCCATCCGCTCCGTGAAGCGCTTCGTCCACGAGCGAGCCGTGAGCACGCACCGCTGGCTCGGCGCCGGCGACGGCCTCCTCAACATCGTCGCCATCGTCGGTCACGTCGGCACTCTGCTCGACCTCGGCCGTCGCTACGTCCCTGAGGTGCTCGAGGCGCTCGAGCCCATCGAGCACGCCTCCGGCAGCGTCGAGGAACGGCTGTTGTGCGACGCGGTGTACGAGTCCATGCCGTACGCGAGCCTCGCACGCGAGTTGCTCACGTGTGGCGACCACTTCGGCGTGCTGCCCCTGCCGGAGGCGCGGTGGCGCGAAGGCGATACGCACATCGAGCTGCTTGCATCCTGACACGATGAGCTCTTCCTCTCACGCCGCCACCGGTTTACGTGTCGCGCTCGCCCGTCGGCGCGGCCGGCCGCTGGCGCTCTTCGGCGTCCCCATCACGCTCGACATCTCGTGGCCGTTCGCGTTCGCGCTCGCGACGTGGACCTTCGCCGATTCCGTGTTGCCTGCCGCCGCGCCAGGGCGCGGGCTGGCCGCCTATACCTCCTGCGGCATCGTGGTGGCCGCGCTTCTCCTGCTCTCGGTCGCCCTGCATGAGGCGGCCCACGGGATGGCCGCGCGCCAGGCCGGCGTCGGCATCACCGGCGTGTCACTCTCGATGCTCGGCGGCGCCACCACGCTTCGCGAGATACCGCGGACGCCGGGCGCGGCCTTTCGGATCGCCGCCGCGGGGCCGCTGGCGAGCCTGGTGTGCGCGTTCATCGCCGCTATCGCCCATCTCGTTCTCGTGGAGACGGACGCCGATCCGCTCTCTATCGCAGCGGCGGCGGTGGTGGCAATGGCCAACCTCGTGGTGGCGCTCATCAACCTGCTTCCGGGTCGACCTCTGGACGGCGGCTACATCCTCGAAGCCGCCGTGTGGAAGGTGACCGGTCGCCCCGCGCGCGCCGCGCAGCTGGCGGCCACCGCCGGCCGCACCATCGGCGCCATCGCCATCGCCATCGCCCTCATCGCCTCCGCGTCCGGCGACGTCGCCGCCGCCCTTTGGCTGGGACTGCTCGGCCTGGTGATCTGGAACGGCGAGTAGCAGCCGGGCGCTGAAAAACGCCCATCTCCGTCGTTGGCTCGTTGTTCCCTCCCTGCGACGTGGCAGGGCCACGCCTCAGTCGGGAACGCCTCGCCGCCTAGGATCTGGGCATTTTTGAGCGCCCGGCACGTTTTTCCGCAGCCTACCTAGAGAGGCAGAACGAGAGAGACGGTGGCGCCTTCGGCGTTCGATGCGAAGGTGAGGCGGCCGCCGTGGAGACGGGCGACGCGCTCGGCGATCAGCAGTCCGTAGCCGCGGTGACCGGGCTTGGCGGAATGGCCGAGTCGGACGAGCAGCTTCGGGTTCGTCGTGCGCAGGCCTTCTCCGTGATCGCGCACGCTCACGACCGCCTCCGCCTGCGCGCGGGCGGCCGTCACACGCGGCGGCGGCGCTCCGTCCTTCGTCGCCTCCACCGCATTGCCGATCACCTCTCCGAGCGCGAGTACGAGGGCGGCCTCATCGCCGAGCACCGATGGCCACTCGCCCTCCTCGACGACCACCGAGGGCGCGTACGGCTCCGCCGCTTGCGCGGCGACCTCGCGGAGCGAGAGCGGGCGAAGCGGTCCAAGCTCGACAGCGGCCACCGAGAGCGCGTCGGGAAGCATGGCGGCGACACGGGCGAACTGCTGGACGATGGTGCGCAGGCTGTCCGCGGCCACCGGATCATCGGCCACTGCGCGCTTGAGAACTTCCAGATGGATACCAGCGGAATTCAGGGGCCCACGGAGATCGTGGAGAAGCCTGGCCAGCTCCCCCGGCAGGGGACGCCGGGCCAGGTCTTCCCCGCGACCCGCCATCACGTCAGGCGCGCCGACTTCACCGCCTGAATGCCGTACTTCGCCAGCTTGTTGTAGAGGGTTTTGAGACTGATCCCGAGCAGCTGAGCAGCTCGGCGCTTGTCCTGGTTCGTCTCGTCGAGCGCGCGCAGGATGAGATCGCGCTCCATCTCGCGGATGGGGGTGACGGATCCCGCCGCCATCGCGGGCGCAGCCGCCACCGCGCGCAGGACGTTCTCGGGCAGATGCTCGGCGGCGATCATCCCGGTGCCGCTCAGGACCACCGCACGCTGGATCACGTTGCGCAGCTCACGCACATTGCCGGGCCAATTCCACCGCTCCAGCTCGCGCTCGGCTTCGGGCAGCAGCCCGCGCACCTGCCGGTTGTCCTGGCGGTTGAACTCTTCCACGAACGTCCGCGTGAGGAGCGGGATATCTTCCCGCCGCTCGCGCAGGGGTGGCAGGCGAATGGAAAACACGTTCAGCCGGTAGAAGAGGTCTTCGCGAAGCTGGTTGGCGGCAATAGCGTCCGTGGGCACGCGATTGGTCGCCGCCACCACCCGCACGTCGACCTGGATCTCACCCTTGCCGCCGCCCACGCGCCGGAACGTACCTTCCTGAAGGACGCGCAGCAGCTTGGCCTGCGTGTTGGTGTCCATCTCCGAGATCTCGTCGAGGAAGAGCGTCCCGCCGTCGGTGAGCTCGAAGCAGCCGAGCCTGCGCTCGGTGGCGCCCGTGAAGGCACCGCGTTCGTGACCGAAGAGCTCGCTTTCGATCAGCGTCTCCGGGATGGCGGCGCAATTGATGGCGACGAACGGCTTGTTGCGGCGGTTCGAAAGGTCGTGAATGGTGCGCGCCACGAGCTCCTTGCCCGTGCCGCTCTCGCCGTACACGAGCACGGGCGCGGTGCTGGTGGCTGCGAGCTCGATCCAGCGATAGACCTCCTGCATGCCCTTGGACTGACCCACGAGCTGCCCGAAGCTGCCCTTCTGGCGAAGCTGGTGGCGCAGGAAGTTGACCTCGCGCGACAGCGATTCCTGCTCGATGGATTTTTCGAGGAGGACCTGCAGCCGCGTGGCGTCCACGGGCTTGGTGAGGTAATCGAAGGCGCCGTGCCGCATCGCTTCCACGGCCGTCTCCACCGTGCCGTGGCCCGTCACGAGGAGCACGATCGGCGGTCGGCCCGTCTCCTTCAGTTTTTGCAGCAGCGTGAGGCCGTCCATCTCGGGCAGCACGAGGTCCGTCAGTACGACGGCCGGATGCTGCGCCTCGATGAAGTTCAACGCCTCCTCGCCCGACGCCGCCGTCTCGACGTCGTAGCCCCACTGGCCTACGAGCCTCGCCAACCCGTCGCGCTCGACGGGGTCGTCGTCGACGATGAGAATCTTGCCGCTCTTCGCCTGGTCACGTCTGCTGGGACTCACGTGTGCCGCCTGCTCTCTGTCAAGAGGTTGATGGCCTGTGTCGCGCGTCCGTGCGTCGCGGCACACACCGGCGAGGACACCGGTGCCGCCACGCCGCGCGGGCGCGCGCTCCACGGAGCGCTCGATCTCGAATCGTGAACCGTCACCTGGGCGTCGTCGTTACCGGCGTTGAATCTGGAGGTTGTTGACGACGCTCTTCACGCCTTTGACCTGCCACGCCAGCTGCTCGGCACGCGCCTTCTGCTCCGGGGTTTCCACGGTGCCATTCAGATAGACGGTGGCGTTGTTCGTGTCGACGTTGACGCGGGTCATGTTCGACGCCTTGTCGGCGACCAGCTTCGACTTCACGCTCGCGGTGATGGTGCCGTCATCGATGTTCTCTCCGGCGGATTTGCCCGTCATGGATCGGCAGCCGGCTACCAGTGAGGTCAGCATCAGTACGATTGCGATCGTTTTGAATGCGCGTGTCATTGCATGCTCTCCATACGTCTTAGTGGTTGCTGTATGCAGAGACCGCGACTCGGGCGAGACTTCGCTGATCCCCATGGCGCGTCTCCTATACGGGAACGGCTTGCGGCCTATTTTAAGGCAGATACCGTGCCATTTGGCTACTTCAGAAAAAATATCCTTTTATATCAGCTAATTACGTATTCTCTGGAAGCTTGCTATCCAAGCCACGCAGTATCTTGTCGTGTAACTTCTACACCCTAAAAAGAGGAAGAAATTTCAATTTGTAGGAGTAACAGTCCCGGGAACGTGCGCCTCCGCAAGGATTCGCACGTAGATAAAGGTCAAACGCGTTGGCATAACCGCTGCACTTGCCCTAACACAAGCAGCACGAAGATCATTCGCCTGGAGGCCCTCATGCACGCGACATCAGCGGTTCCCTTGGCTGCGCCGTCCCCCCGGGGCCACCAGCGCCGGCCGCTCTTCAAGTCGGATTATCCGCGCACGATCGACCGCTACATCGACTATTTCGAGGGAGCTCTCGCGTCGGACGACAGTGACTACGTGTGTGGGGAAGCGCTTCTCGACAGACTCGCGTGAATCGTTGTCGCTGCCAGGCGTCCAACACGGAGGAGGGCTTCTCATGATCCGGTTCCTTCGGTCCACTATACTCGCGTCGTTGATCGCGCTGACGGGGGCGGCCTGCGCCGTCCCCGCGAGCTCGTCCGGGGGGTCGGCCTCTCCGACGACCCGGGCACCTGAAGAGGGTCGCCGCCCCACCGCGTCCACTCGACGCGTTGATCCCGCCGAGGCCGAACGCCTGCAGCGCATCATGATTCCCCTCGTGCGCGCCATGAACAATCCGCTGCCGCTGAACAAGGTCAAGGTCGGCATCATGGATGATCCCGCCCTCAACGCGGCCAACGCGGGCGGCGGGCAGTTCTTCGTCACGACCGGGCTGCTGCAGAAGGCGAACGACGAGCAGCTCACGGGCGTGCTCGCTCACGAGATCGCGCACGATGACCTCAAGCATGTCGCCAAAGCCCAGACGCTCGGCGCCGGCCTCAACATCGGCATGATCATTCTCGACCAGATCATTCCCGGCAGTGGCGCCCTCACCCCCATCGCGGGCGAGCTCGTGGCGCGCGGCTACAGCCGCAAAGAGGAGTACCAGGCGGACGCTCACGGCGTCGAGATCCTGAAGCGCGCCGGCATGTCACCGGACATCATGGAGCGGACGCTCACCTGGCTCATGCAGAGCTCCGGTGGCGGCAGCAAGGGCGGATTCTTTTCCACCCATCCCGGCACCGGCGAGCGCATCGAAGCGCTGCGCAAGCTCCGTTGATGCGCCCGGAACGTCCGTGCTCGCCCGCTGTCGCCGTCGTTCTCGCCGCCGTCCTCAGCGCGTCGGCGGTCCTGGGCGGATGCGAGACCATCCGTGAAAACCCGAAGACGTCGATCGGCGCCGGCACCGGCGCCGCCGCCGGCG
>JBKKCN010000517.1:0-4071 GCA_046712525.1 Candidatus Rokuibacteriota bacterium | reverse complement strand
TTGAGCTTCAGATAGTGGTCGTTGACCTTCGCCATGGCGGCGATTCTAGCAAATCGCGCTGCGTGCCAGCTCACCGTGCGCACAGGGCGTGGCCGCGCGATAATGCCGGCACTTCAACGAGGGAGGCCCCCATGACCACCACGCGCAGGGAATTCCTCCACACCACCGCCGGCGCGCTCGCCGGCCTCGCCTTCGTCGGCTGCGACCTCATGGCCGCCACACCGGCTCGCGCCCAGGCACCCCGCCGCGAGGTGGCGGTCAATGGCAAGCGCGTGAAGACGGTGGATGTCCACGCTCACTGCGCGGTCCCCGAGGCGCTGGCGCTCCTGAATCTGAAGCTGGGCGGGCCGACGTCGAGGCGCTCAGCATCAACCCGAACTGGTACAAGGCGGATCGCGACCTCGCCCGGCAAATCTGCAAGCTCCAGAACGAGAAGCTCGCGGAGGCATGCGCCGCGAACGCCGAGCGCTTCGTCGCCTTCGCAACCGTGGCGCTGCAGCACCCCGATCTCGCCGCCGAGCAGCTGGAGGAGGGTGTGAAGAAGTACGGGCTGCGCGGCGCCGGCATCGGCGGCAGCGTCAACGGGGAGGAGATCAGCGATCCGAAGTTCCACCCCTTCTGGGCCAAGACCGAACAGCTCGGCGTGGTGGTGTTCATCCATCCCCAGGGTACCGGTGCCCCCGCCGAGCTCCAGCAGCGCTTCAAGGGTAACGGGTACCTCGGCAATGTGATCGGCAACCCCCTCGAGACGACCATCGCCCTGTCGCACCTGATCTTCGAGGGCACGCTCGACAGGTTCCCCGGCCTCAAGATCTGCGCTGCGCACGCCGGCGGCTTCCTGCCGTCCTACGCGGGCCGCTCCGATCACGGATGCCCACCCGCCCCGATCTCTGCCCGGGAGGGACACACGGGCCGATCAAGAAGGCGCCGTCGGAATATCTCCGGCAGGTGTACTACGACACGATGGTGTTCAGGCCCGAAGGGGTCCGCCACCTCGCTGCGGAAGTGGGCGCGAGCCAGCTCATGATGGGCACGGATTATCCGTATCCGTGGACGAAGACCGCGGTGGATCTCATCCTCGCTACGCCGGGGATGAGTGACGACGACAAGGTGGCGATGCTCGGCGGGACGGCGATGAAGCTGCTGGGGATCAAGGCGTGAGGGCGCCAGTCTCCGAGGCGGCGAGGAGGCGCGCATGACGAGGCTGGAGTTCCACGATCCATCGGGCGCGATGGGCGCCACGGCGCCACACGCGCCGCGACTGGCATCGCTCGACGGCAAGCGCATCGGCTTTCTGAGCAACGAACAGTGGCAGGCCTACCGCATGCTGCCCCTGCTCAAGACGCTGCTCGAAGAGGACTTTCCCGGCATCGAAGTCCTGCCCATCGACACCTTCCCGCAGGGCAACGCCCACATCGGCACGGAAGAGACGGCCGAGCTCGTGAAGCGGAGCGGTGTCGATGCCGTGATCATCGGCAACGCTGCCTGAGGGTCCTGCGCCACTGCGTGCGGCCGGGCGGCCGCCAGGACGGAAGCACTGGGCATCCCGACCGTCACGCTGACGCGGACGGACTTCGTGGGAGTAATGAAAAACGCCGTCGCGGGGCTCGGACTCGCTCCCGACGCCGCCATGATCACCTTCCCCATCGACCTCTTCCTGCCCGGCAGTGACATCGCGCCCGTCGAGAAGCGCAAGGGCGAGTTCTACGACGGTCTCACGCGGTGGACATCCGAGATCGCCAGCGCGGCCACCGGCGCGCGCCCACTGCTGAGCGTCGAGGGCACGACCTATGAAGAAGCGCTCGCTCGGGCGAACGATCTCTTCATCGCTCGCTCGTGGGGCGACGGGCTGCCCCTGTGGCCGGCGACGAAGGCACGCGTGGAGTGGATCCTTCGCGGCAGCCCGCGGCCGCGGACGCACGTGCTCGGAGCCTTCCCGCCGCGCGGCGGGATCGCGACCGTCGAGACGTGCGCTGTCGCGCTTGCCATGGCCGGCGGCCGTCCCGAATATCTCCCCGTGCTGGTGGCGGCGGTGGAGGCCTTCCTCGATCCGGCGTCGGGGGCCGAGCAACTGCAGGCGGCGTCGGGCAGTGCGTTTCCGGTGGTGATCGTCAACGGGCCGATCGCTCGGCAGATCCGCCTGAACTCCGGGTTCGGCTGCCTCGGGCCCGATCCGCAGCATCCCGCCGGCGCCAGCATCGGGCGTGCGCTGCGCCAGCTCCAGCAGAACGTGGGCGGTGCGTTGCCGGGTATCGGCACCATGGCGAACTACGGCGGCATGCGCTACACCAACGCGGTCTTCGCCGAGGACGAGGACGCGATGCCGAGCGGGTGGCCGTCGCACGGCACCGAGCGCCACGGCTTCGCGCCGGGCACGAACTCGATCTCACTCGTCTTCGCGAACGGTGTCGCGAACATCCGCCGGCGGGGCGCGATGAAGGAGACGCCGGAGCAGGACGCCTCCGAGGGCATGCAGCGGATGGCGGACTTCCTGCGCGTGCCGAACATTCCCGCGCTCGCCGGCTACGAGGAGGGCACGCCGGGCATCCTGATGATCCCCGGCGTGGTGGCGCAGGCGATGGCGAGCCTCGGCTGGACGAAGTCGTCGATGCGCGAGTTCCTGTGGGAGCGCTCGATGATCCCGATGGAGCACCTGCGCCGCGCCGGCGCCACCGCGTGGATCGAGATCGACTCCAGCGGGGTGGTGCGCGAGAGCCTGCGGCTCGACCCCTGGCCCATCACCGCCCGCCCCGAGAACCTCGTGCTGATCGTGGCCGGCGGCGGACATCCGACCAACAGCTACTGGCTGCAGGGATACTCGCCGCGAGTGATCGGCCGAGAGATCGACGTCCCGGGGTCGTTCGAGCAGTTGCTTGGCGAGACGCGCTAGGGGGCGTCTTTCCGCACGGTAGCGGTGAGGACGGTGGAGCGCTTCTTCAGGAACGCAAGACGACAAACGTGACCATCCCCAGCGCTGCCGCCTGCAGCCACACACGGTCGAGCGCCCGCTGCGGAGTCGTCAGCACATCCTCCGCGGTGTCGAGCAGTAGCGGCACCGTGAGGATGAGCGCGACGGCGTAGCACTCGCCGCGCAGCGCCTTGCGCCAATCGAAGGCGTGCTCGGAGGGGATGTAGCGCCACGACCTCGGTAGCATGGCAAGCGTCGAGGCCGCCCACGCGTCGAAGGCGCGCCCGAGGCGCGCCCGAGGCGCGCGCGCAGGAAGGCCTCTTCGCGCCAGATGATGCAGGCGTAGTACGCGATGGCCGCGCCCGCCACCACTAGCGGCGCCAGCCACGTGTGGGTGAAGAGCGCGAAGCTGAGGGCGATGAAGCCGTTGGCGACATACAGCGGGTGGCGGATGATCGAGTAGGGCCCCGTGGTATTGAGGACGGCGGCTTTCTGGTGCCGCGTGTTGCGCCCCGAGGTGCCGCGCGGCGTGACACCCACGATCCACACGCGGCCAGAGGGCGATGAGCAGGGAGCCCGCTTCCCACGTCAGGTCCGCGTCGTGCGACTGAAATGGATACTGGAAGCTCGGGATGGCGGCGACGAGCACCGGCACCAGCACCAGGGGCAGGTAGCTACGCCTGCGAAAGAAGAAATCTCCCAGCGTGAGCACCAACTCTCGCACCGTCTATCCTCCTCGAAGCGCCGCCGGCGTGGCCGCGCGTTACTAATCGTATCAGTCCGTCATTACGCGCTTATTACAAGCGCCGCCGCCAGTCGCAGCTTCTAGCACATGGTCTCCGAGTCGAGGCAGTAGCGGTCCACGGGGCCACCCGCCGTGCGCGTGACGGTGAGCACGCGCCCGTCCGTGTCCACCACGAGGGCGCCGTCGCGGTCCGTGCGGTACAGGCGCGCGCCCGCGCCCTCGAGGCGCTCGAGCACCGTCGCATCGGGGTGCCCGTACGCGTTGCGCGATCCCACCGAGATCACGGCCACCGCGGGGCGGGTGGCGGCGAGGAGCTCCGGTGTGCTCGACGTACGGGAGCCGTGGTGAGCGACCTTCAGCACGCTCGCCTGCAATCCTCCGGCGGCGGCCAGCCGGCGCTCGGTGAGCGCTTCGATGT
>JBKKCN010000516.1:0-7720 GCA_046712525.1 Candidatus Rokuibacteriota bacterium | reverse complement strand
GGCACCGCTGCCGCGCGTGGAGGCGCCGGTGCCACCGGACCTCGAGCCCCACGTGCTGCGGGACGTGCCGCTCGCCCACGTCTATCCCTACCTGAACAACCAGATGCTCTACGGCAAGCACCTCGGGCTGCGCGGCGCGGTGGCGCGGCTTCTCGAGGAGGGCGACGCCAAGGCCCTGGAGCTGCAGGAGACGGTGGAGACGCTCAAGCGCGAGGCGGCCGCGCAGGGCTGGGTGCGCGCACACGCCGTGTATCGCTGGTACCGCGCCCGCGGCGCGGGCGAGACCATGACGCTCTTCGACGGCGCGGGCGCGGAGGCGGCGCGCTTCACGTTCCCGCGCCAGCGCGACGGCGAGCAGCTCTGCCTGTCCGACTACGTGCGCGGCGCCGTCGACGACTACGTGGCGCTCTTTGCCGTGACCTGCGGCGAGGGGGTACGGGCGCGCGCGGAAGCGCTCAAGGAGCGCGGCGAGTATCTGCGGTCGCACGCGCTGCAGGCGCTCGCCATCGAATGCGCGGAGGCGCTCGCCGAGATGCTGCACGCGCGGCTGCGCACCCAGTGGGGCTTCCCCGATGCGCCCGGCACCCCGCTCGGTGATCTGCTCAAAGCGCGGTACCGCGGCTTGCGCGTATCGTTCGGATATCCCGCCTGCCCTGACCTTGCCGACCAGGCGACGCTGTGGCGGCTGCTCCGCCCCGAGCAGATCGGCATCCATCTGACGGAAGGCCACATGATGGATCCCGAGGCGTCCGTGTCCGCCCTCGTCTTCCACCATCCGTCGGCGAAATACTTCAAGGCAGAATAGTGCCGGCGGCGAAGGGCGCGCGTCGCGACACCCTCGCCATCGCGCTCGGCATCATCGTGACCGTGACCATCGTGTACCTGATGGCCCCGGACTTCTTCAAGATCGTGGAGTTCACCCTCTACGACCAACACTTCCGGCTGCGCGGCCCGCGCGGCGCCCACCCGCAGGTGGTCGTGGTCGCCGTCGACGAGGCGAGCCTGCGCGCGGTGGGGCGGTGGCCGTGGTCGCGCGCCGTGCAGGCGGATCTCGTGCGCAAGCTCGACGCGGCAGGGCCGGCGGTGATCGCCTTCGACGTGCTCCTCGCCGAACCCGAGAAGAGTGGCGTGCAGGAAGCGGCGGCGCGCATCGCGGGGCGCCTGCGCGCGCGCGGCGCCCCTGCGGTGGCGGTGCGGGAGGCGGAGCTGGCCGGCGTCGAGCCGGGGCCAGACTCTTTGCTCGCAAAGGCGATCGCCGACAGCGGACGCGTGATCCTCGCGAGCAACTTCCTGCTCAGCACCAGCGATCCCACCGCGGCGCCGGAGCGGCGCGGCGCTCCCGGGAAATCGGCGCTCGGCGCCTTCAAGAGCTACGCGGAGCGGGGCGTCGCCCCGCCCATCGCGGCGACCTCCGCCAGCTTGCCCATTGCGCCCCTGCTCGCAGCGGCGACGAGCGTCGGTCACGTGAACATGCTCGCAGAGTCGGACGGCTCCACGCGCTACGAAGGGCTGGTCATCGAGTCCAACGGCTATTACTATCCGAGCCTTGCCCTGGAAGCGGTGCGGGTGGCGGCGGGCCTCGATGCTTTCGCGCTCAAGCTCGACTTCGGCAAGGCGGTCATCCTCGGCGACATCACCATTCCCATCGACGCGCGCGCACGCGTCCTCGTCGACTACGCGGGGCCGCCCGGCACCATGCTGAACATCTCCGCCGTGGACATCCTCCAGGGTCGGGGCGTGGAGAGGGTGAAGGACCGCATCGTCTTCTTCGGTGCCACCGCCGAGGGCACGTACGATCTGCGCGTGACCCCGGTGTCGCCGATCTTCCCCGGGGTCGAGAAACACGCCAACGTCGCCGCCAACATCATCGACGGCCGCTTCATCGTGCGGCCGAAGGAGATCGAGCTCGTCGAGCTCGCGGGGATCTTCGCGCTGCCGGTGATGCTCGCCTTCGTGCTGCCGCTGATGCGGCCACTGTCCAGCATCGCGGTCACCCTCGGCCTGTGGGCGGCCGTCTTCGCCGGCACGCACGTGGCGTTCCGGCAGGGCGTGTGGATCCCCCTCGTGTACCCGTCGCTCGCGCTCGCCCTCACCTTCGTCGCCATCACCGTCTACCGCTTTCTCACCGAGGAGCGGCAGCGGCTGTGGACGAAGCGCGCCTTCCAGCAGTACGTGAGCCCGGAGGTCGTCGAGCGCCTCATGCGGAACCCCGAGGCCCTGCAGTTCGGGGGCGAGGTGCGCACCATGACGGTGCTCTTCTCCGACATCCGTGACTTCACCACCATCACCGAGCGCCACTCGCACGAACCCCAGCTCGTGGTGCAGATGCTCCGCGAGTACCTCACGAGCATGACGGCGATCGTCCTCAGGGAGGGCGGCACTCTCGACAAGTACATCGGTGACGCCGTGATGGCCCTCTTCGGCGCCCCCGTATCGTACGAGGATCACGCCCTGCGCGGCTGCCGCGCGGCCCTGGCCATGACGAAAGAGGTGGAGCGGCTCACCAAGCAGTGGCTCGCCGAGGGCAAGGAGCCCTTCGTGATCGGCCTCGGCGTCAACACGGGCAACATGGTGGTGGGCAACCTCGGCTCGGAGCAGCACTTCGACTACACGGTGATCGGCGACGAAGTCAACCTGGGCGCGCGCCTCGAGTCATTGAACAAGGACTACCAGACCACGACGCACATCATCATCAGCGAGGCCACGGCCGAAGCCGCGAAGGGAAGCATCGAGGTACGACAGCTCGGCGAGGTCAAGGTCAAGGGCAAGACCCGCCCCGTCGTGATCTACGAGCTCGTAGGCCTCACACCCAACCCCGGCGTTTGAACGGCCGCGGTTATCGAGGAGCGCCACGGCTTCGCCGAGGCGCTGCCGAGCGATAATAGGGGGCATGGGGGGACCCGTCGAGGTCCCCCATGTGGTCGATCGGGCTTGGGGGGCCCTTCTAGGCCCCCCATCCAACTAAGGCTCGCAGGGCGGGCTCGGGCAATTGCCGGTGCGAGGGGGCGGGGTGGTCGTGTTGTTGTTCTGGAGATCGCGCCCGATGGTCGCGCCGCTGGTGATGGCGGTGGTGTCCGGGGTGCCGCCCGTCCCCGCTGCCGGGCCCCCCGTCGTGCTCACGTTCAGGATCGTCTGGAGCTCCTGGAACGACAGGATCACCACGGTGGTGTTCGTGAGCTCGGTGGAATTCACGGTGGCGTTGTTGGCCACCTGCTGCAGCGCCGCCTGCGCAGCCACCGACAGCGAGCTGATGCTGGCCGGGCGCGAGGGCGGCTGGTTGCCCACCTGGCGCGTGAAGTTGCCCCCCGTCACCACGATGGAGACACCGCTACGCGAGATGTAGTTGACGCGCGCGGCGGAGACGAGCTGCCCCGGTGACGGCAGCGCGAAGACCAGGGTCTCCATGGTGGCGTCGTTGTACACCACGATCGCCACGGTGCCCCGGACCGCGGCCACGCCGGACGGCGTCGAGATCGAGAAGTTCGACTGGCGCGTGCGCACGAGCTGGACGGCGGCCTGGGAGACTTGCGCCCTCACCTTGCCCGTCACGACGTGGAGGGCGGTATTGCGTTCCCGCGATTGGGCGTCGTATTCGAGCTTGGTGACCGCGAAGCGGGTGTTTTCGGCGATGAGGATCGTGCTGCCGTCAGGCAGGCTCAGGTCGGCCGACCCACCGGCCAGCGCACGCACCTGGTCACCCTCGACGAAGCGGGCGCCCACGGCCACGGGGGTCCACTGCGTCTGTCCCTTCGGCTGCGCTTCCACGCGCCCGTTGACTCGCACGACCTCCGCACTCACCGGGCGCAACTGGGCTTCCGCCGGCACCCATGCCGCGAGCACGAGCACGCCAAGAAGCCCAGCGATCACGCTGCGCGATCTGACTGTGACCATCGCTCTTGCCCTCGTCTCGAAAACGAAGTCCGGGTGCTCGACGTTATCGAGCATTCGCACAGGATGAAAGTGTAACAACGGTAGCATACGCAATCGATTACCGGTTAGCGGTTCTCCCTTCCGTGGGAGCCCCGACGCCTTGCCGGGCGACGGCTCAGGGTGGCAAGCGTGTGCTCGAGGCGGGTAACGCGCGTGGCGAGATCGGAGCGCAGCGCGGGGCGGGCGAGGTAGCCGGGCTCGAGAAGAGCGATGAAGGCGTCGGCGATCGCGTCCGCATCCCAGGCGCCGGCGGGACTGTACCAGCGGTAGACCCAGTTGCTCATGCCGAGGAGTGCCCACACGAGCAGCCGCGGCTCCGGCACGTCGAAGGCCCGCGAGCGCACGCCGCGCTCGACGATCTTCTGCACCGCACGGTCGTAGCCGGCTTTCCGGCGCGCGATGGAGCGGGCCAGGCGCGCGGGCAGGTTGGGCTCTTCGCCGAAGAACACCGTGAGGAACGAGCGCTCGGCGACCACGGTGCGGACCTGATGCCGGATCACCTGCCGGAGCTGCTCGGCGGGGGGCGCGCCCCGGCGCTCGATGTCGCGCAGGCCCTCTTCGACGAGCGTCATCGTGCGGTGGAAGATGGCGGCGAGCACATCTTCCTTCGACGGAAAGTATCCGTAGAGCGTGGTCTTCGACACGCCGAGCCTGCTCGCGAGGTCGTCGAGGGTGGTGGCGCGATAACCGCGGGCGCGGAAGAGATCCGCGGCGGCGGTCAGGATCTGCGACTGAACGAGACGACGCCGGGCGCCGGCTTTCTTAATGGTGACAGATGACGCAGTCGAGAGGCGCGCGCATGCCGCGCGTGGCGTTCTGCTCGCGATGGCAGTCCAGGCACCAGCCCATCGTCAGCGGCGGCGACGGCGGCCGCAGGCCCACGAGGTTCTTGAGGTCGTTCAGCAGGCGCGGGCCGGTGGTGGCGCCCACCACGCGCATGCGCTCGACGGGGCCGTGGCAGGTCTGGCATTCGACGCCGGCGCGCACGTGCGGCTTGTGGGGAAAATACGTGAACTCCGGCACCTTGAACACGCGTACCCACGGCACCGGCTCACCGCGCTCGGCGTAGCGGTGGATCTTCTGAATCTCAGGATTGTCCTGCGCGCCGATGATCCGGTGGCAGCCCATGCACCGCTCCACGGACGGCAGGCCCGCGTACTCCGAGCGCCGCGCATCCGCGTGGCAGTACTGGCAGCCGATCTGAAATGAGCCCGCGTGGACGACGTGGCTGAACAGGATGGGTTGCGTGGGTGCGCCTGCTACCGTCACGAGGCTTCCGGAATGCTCGGGCCGGTACCACGGCTGTGCGAGGGAGCGAACGTACCCCACGACCTGGCGGATCTGCTCGGCGCTGAGCGTGCGGTCAAAGGGTGGCATGGTGGGCGCAAGCCCCTCCGCGGGACCACCGTGGCGAATGATGTTCACCAGGAAGTCGTCCGGGAGCGCGTTCATCAGGCGGCCCTCGGTCAGGTTCGATGGCTTGGTGGCGAACGCTGCCGACGAGGCACCGTCACCGCGGCCTTCGGGGCCGTGACAGGCGGCACAGTGGGTCGCATAGAGCTGACGGCCCAGCTCCAGATCGCGCGTCATGACCGGCGAGGCGGTGGAGGCGGCGCCGGCGCGGGACCACATGAGCATGCCGGCGACGGCCACAGAAAGAATGGCTCCCGCCGCCGCACCGCCGGCCCAGATTCGCCAGCTCAGGTTGGTACTCCTTGACGCCGGTCCTACTCGCGGATCAGGCGCTCTCGGCGCTGGAGATAGCCGTGCCGCACCGCGCTGTACATGTCGATCACGCTTTCCTCGAAGCCCTGGTAGAGGTCGAGGTTCAGCGCGCGCTCGTTGACGATGTCGCCGACCTTCATGCCGAGACGGTCCCAGAACAGGGGCAGGTAGTAGCTCAGCGGGTCCATGAAGGTGTCCACGAACTTGCCGATGCCGTCCCGCACGGTGAGCGGCTCCAGGAAGGGCAGGATGAGGTAGGGACCGGGACTCATGCCCCACACGCCGAGCGTCTGCCCGAAGTCCTCGCGGCTCTTCTGGATGCCCCAGTAGTCCTTGGCGGGGTCGAAGAGGCCGGCGATGCCGGCGGTGCTGTTGATGAGAAAGCGGCTCAGCTCACGGCCGGCGCCGCCCCACTTGCCCTGCAGCGCGCTGTTCACGAAGCGGGGCACGAAGCTGATGTTGTCGAAGCCGTTCGAGATCATCAGCTGGAACGGCTCCGGCATGATGACGTTGTACGCCTTCGCCACCGGCTTGAGCACGTAGCGGTCGAGGTTGCGGTTGAACTCGAACATCTTCTCGTTGAACGGCTCCCACGGGTCGTATTCTTCGACCTCGATGGGCTCGGCCGTCGGCTCCGGGGCGCGAACCTGGGCCATCGCGACGTCATCCACGCTCACGGCGGGTGCCGCTGGCGTCGTCGTCTCCGCTGTCGCCTCGGCTACCGTCGCAGGCGCAATGCCTTCGGGCGCCGGCGCGGGCGGAGCACCGTCCAGGACAGGGGCCGACGGCGCCACCGCGGCGGTGAGGTCGGCACCCTGGGCGCTTTCTCCGGTAACCCGGGTGCTTTCTCCGGTAGCCTGGGCGCCTTCTCCGGCAAGGAGAGCGGACTGCGGGCGAACCGCGCTCGAGAGGGTGCCGCACCCGCTCACGACAAGGGCGAGGGCAACGCCGAGGACCGAAGCCGTGATGCCGCGACTGCTACCGGTGAAGGAAACGCGCAATGCCATCCTCCCGTGAAGTGAGGGCTGTCGTCTCGCGCCAATATATATGAATCTCGCCAAGGTGTTCGACTGATTTCAGACCGCGGTGAGCAGTAGCGTCCGCGTGCAGGAAAGCGTATCGTGCTGGTGTCTATTGACCGTATGCAGGATCACAAGGAGAGCATGTGAGTCGAGGTCGCGCGCGAGAATATTTCTGCGAAGTGGTCTCCGAGGCGGTACTGATCAGGCTGAAACGACCGGGCGGCTTCGGCCGCGTCCAGGGCTACTTCGTGCAGTGCAATCAGGCGGACTGCCAGTACGTCGACGAGAACAAGCCGCCGTGCCCTCTCCACATCGGCATGTTCGCCGAGGACATCCGCGCCGCCGAAGAAGCGCGTGGCCGGCGCGACGACGGTGACGTGTGAGATTGATTTGGATGGGGGCCTCGACGGGCCCCCAATCCGATTGATCTACATGGGGGCCTCGACGGGCCCCCAATCCCCCGTCGCTCGGAGCGCCCCGGCAAAAGCCGTGGCGCCCCTCGATCTCGCCGTTACTTTTTGACGGCGCCGTAGATGGCGCCTGCGGCGGCGCCGACGCCGGTGCCGATGAGGGCTCCGTTGCCGGCTCCCTTGCCTGTGCCGGCCCCGATCGCCGCTCCCGCGCCCGCGCCGAGGGCGGCGCCGGCGAGCGTGGTGCAGGCGGTGGTGGTGGCGGCGAGCAGCGCCAGGGCCGCCACCGGTGCGAGCATTCGCTTGGTCATCATGAGCCCTCCTCTCGAAATCGCTACGCCCCTATGACGGACGAGGGGGCGGGCTCATTCGCGGCAGTGTCAGGCGCGACGAAAAGGCGCAGGCACCGGGCTGTCGAAGCGCAGGGGGCGCCCGTCGGGTCCGACGAAGCCCAGGCGTGTGGCGTGCAAGCACACGCGCCGGATGGGATTGCGACGGCTGCCGTAGGCGGCGTCACCGACAACCGGATGCCCGAGCTCCGAGAGCTGCGCGCGGATCTGGCCCCGTCGTCCCGTCTGTAAGCTCAGCTCGAGCACGGTGGAGTCGCGGCGGCGCTCCAGCACTCGATAGAGC
>JBKKCN010000515.1:0-5519 GCA_046712525.1 Candidatus Rokuibacteriota bacterium | reverse complement strand
CATCCTCCAGCACTTCGGAACGGATCCCGTCGTCTGGTCGGGCGGCAGTGTGGCCTTGCGCGCGGCCTCGACGCTGGGAAACCCGATCTTTCTCTCGGCGTTCCTGGGCATGACAGTCCCGCTCACGCTGTATCGTCTCGTCGAGTCGGGACGTGCGCTCGGCGAATGGCAAGGAACGGGAACGAGGGCCACCGTGGCTATCGCGAGCGTGCTCAACCTGGCCCTTCACGTGGCGGCGTGGTGGTTCGGACCCACCACCGGCTCGCTGGCGGCAGCCACCACGGTGGCCGTTTGGGTCGGGGAGGCGCTGGTGCTGGGCCGGCCGCTGGGCGCGTTTGCCCGGGTCGGCGTCTACAACGTGTTGCTCTCGACACAGCTCGCCGCGATTCTCCTGTCGCAGAGCCGGGGACCGTTGCTCGCGCTGGGGGCCGGGGTGTTCTTCTTCGCCGTGCTGTGGAGCGCGGGCGCGGGTCGATGGAAATGGACGCTCGGCGTCGTGGGAGCCACAGCCGCCATCGTTCTGGCGGTGCTCGTCAATGTCCCGAGCTCCTCCGTCGCGCCCGCACAGGTACCGCACGTCGGTCGGCTGGGCCGTGTGTTCGACATCGGGATGCAGGGGCGCCTCCTGTTCTGGGAGGGCGCCTGGCAACTCATCGCCTCGGATCCCCTTCGCGCGGTCATCGGGCGCGGACCGGAGACGATGAGCCTGGCCTTTCCGCGCTTCACTCCACCGGCGACCGCACGGATCTATCCCAACCTGGCGCTCGACCGGTCCCACAACGAGACGTTGGATCTGCTCGTGACCACCGGCGTGATCGGCCTCGCCACCTATCTCCTGCTTCTCACCGCTGTCGTGTACGCCGGCATGAGAGCGCTCAGCCTCGTGCGGTCCCCGGCTGCACGCACGGTCTTCCTGGGCGCGTGGTGCGCGGGCGGCGCCGTGGCCGTCCTGACAACCGCCCTGGTCGATCGCTCCTGGCGCCTGTCCGGCATCGCGTTGCCGCTCGGCATGCTCGGGGGAATGGTCGCGTACGTGGCGGGGCATGCCTTGCAGCGGATCCGCAGCCAGAAATTACCGGACAGCGACGCAAGCCCGTCCGTTGTCCTTCTCGTGTCCGTGCTGCTCTCGGCGATCGTGGTCCACCTCGTCGACATCCAGGTCGGTATCGCGGTGGAGGCGACACGCACGTACTTCTGGACGTACGCGGCCTTGCTCGTCGTCGCGGCGCGCGTCTACGCCGCCGATATCGTCGTGCCGGCCCGGCGAGCGCGAAGGCCGGCGGCGGTCGCCGGCGCGACGTCCAGTCGCATGCTCGTCACCTCGAGCGTGATCGTGAGCTTCGTCCTCGCCACGATGATCTACGACTTCCTGTCATTCGCGGTGGGCCGCGCGCAGCTGCCGAGCATCGCGTGGCTGTTCGTCTTCACCTGGGTGTGCGGCGGATTGATCGTCGTCACCGAGACGTCAATCGGTGACGTCCCATCACGGAACGGACGTGGGTGGCCGCGTGCCGCTCTCTTGTACGCCGGCATCACGCTCACCGCTCTGGCGTTGGCGGCGATCCCCCGGGCAATCATCGGCGTGGCAGGCGACCAGGCCGCCCTGCCGCTGGCGTATCACGCGATCACCCTGCTCATGCTGGTGGCGATGGCCATGGCGTTGCTTCGCGGCGACGCGCGGCGCGCTCGCGCTTCGACGACGGGAGCCTGGCTGACCGCGTTTGCAGTCGTCGCCGCGGCGAGCCTCGGAGTCACCACGAATCTCGCGCTGGTGCGGGCGGACGTCTACTACAAGCAGGCGTGGCTCGGCTTTCATCATGGGCACCGCTATGACCATGCGATCGCGTTCTCCCGGCGTGCCGTGCAGATCGCTCCCAGGCAGGACGTCTACCACCTCCACCTCGGCCGCGCGCTGCTGGAGCACGGCCAGCGCGTCACTCAGCCCGCGGAGCGGGAGGCGCTGTTCCGCGAAGCGGAAACGTCTCTGGGGCGGGCGCGCGACCTCAACCCCCTCCACATCGACCCCGTCGCGCAGCTGGCCCACCTCTTGCGGGTGCGGGCCCAGCACGCGAGCGATCCCACCGAGCGCGCCACCCGATTTCAGGCAGCGCTGGCGTTGTATGGCGAGGCCGTCGCCACCAATCCGAGCAATGCCGTCCTCTGGAACGAATGGGGGTTCACTCACTTCGCCGCCGGCAACCACGAGCAGGCGCAGGAGAAGCTGAAACGGGCGCTGGTCCTCGACGACAGGCTGGCGAGCGCCTATCTCCGTCTGGGTGACCTCGCCAGCGTGCGCGGCCAGTGGGAGGAGGCGGCGACCGTGTATGCGCAGGCCGTCGCGCGCGATCAAAACTCCGTGCCGGCGCACCGGGGTCTCGGCATCGCATATGTCAGACTGGGGCGCCCCGCTGACGCGGAGCGTCAGTTCCTGCGCGTCATCGACCTTGCTCCCAATGACCTGACCGGTCAGCGCAGTCTCGCCCAGTTCTACGCGATGATGAACCAGCCCGATCGGGCGCTGACCCACGCGGAGCGAGCGCTGGCAGTGGCTCCCGTCGCCGACCGGCCGGCCCTCGAGGAGCTGATCGCCCGGCTCCGCCGGCAGAAGGTCCGGCAGAAGGTCCCTTGACAGCCTTCGCGATCTGAACGACTCTATCGCCGCTTCTCGCGAGACATCCTCGCGGCACGCCGCTCAAGCTCCCACGGGAGGCAACATCGTGCTGAAGGCTCCAAGAAGTCGCCACACACGAACGTTTGTCCTCTTCGCGCTCGGGCTCGTTGCCCAGGCGGTCATCGTGGGCATCGCCGTCCACGCCGCCGGCCCCGCTTCGGCGCTCGACTCCGTTTGCGACCCAAACTCCCCAGTCCTGCCGCCCGTCACTAGCTGTGGAGACGTTTGCGACCCCAACGCCCCAGTCGGGACCTGTGGAAACGAAGCGTTCTGCGTCGACGCGATTGTTGGTTGCAGCAGCCAGCAGATGCGGGTCACGTCGTCAAACCCCCACATGACGCTCGAGCAGCTGTATAGGCTTGTACTCAGGACCGGTGGGGGATACCGAGGGCTGCGAGTGGACATGGGGTTCGTCCAGAATCCGGGGGTGGCGGAATTCGTGAGTGTCACTCCGAGCGCCGGCTGCACTGTCGAACCGACTGAGATCACCTGTGAGTTAACCGCACGCGCAGAGACGTTCCCCGAGTTGGTTCTCGGGTTCCGCGCCCTTAGAGCGGGCTCGGCAACCATCTTCGTCGACATCACCCCTGATGGCGGCAAGCCGTTCGGGACCCACGTGATGATCGCGGGCCAGGCCAATCCGTCACCGTCGGACCGGTTCACGGTGGACGTGTTTGCGCCGATGGCGGCACAGGGGCCCTACGAGGTAATGCTGTGGACGCAGTCTCCGACACCGATCCTCAACCTTCAGGGGATCGCGGAGCTCTTCACGCAGCCGCCGGCGGCACCGGGAGACGTGGTCTATGGGCCCATCACAATCACGCCGCCGGGGACCGTGAATCGCCCATTCCCCGACCTCTTCAACTTTGACTTCAGGCAGCCTCCATCGGGCACGGCAACCAGCGTGAACCTCACGGTTCCTGTCATCACGCTCGTGCCGACGTCGACGCAGTCCCTGGGAGATCAGGTTGACGGCGTCGGACCGCTTGCGGTCTCTGTGCCGACGTTGCAATACAACGGCTTCCAGGTGCAGGTCGACGGCGCCGGGCCAATCAGGGTGTTTGCACCGACGGTGATCGTGAGCAACGGGGTGACGATCGTGGCCGCGGATGCGACGGCGACGGAAGCCGGACTCACGACGGGCACGTTCACGGTGCGTCGCACGGGCGTCACGACGGCGCCCTTGACCGTCTTCTTTACGGTGGGAGGCACGGCCGCCAGCGGTCTCGACTACATCGCGTTGCCCGTCAGCGTGACGATCCCGGCGGGGGCCCTGTCGGCAAACATCACCGTCACGCCGAAGCCAGACCTATTGACTGAACGGACCGAAACCGTCGTCGTCACGCTGGCGGCGCGGCCTACCTACAACGTGGGCACACCGAGCAGCGCGACGGTCAGCATCACCAGCGGCGCCATCAGTCCCGTCGTCACGGTCGTGGCCACGGATCCGACGGCGACGGAAGCCGGACTCACGACGGGCAGGTTCACGGTGCGTCGCACGGGCCTCCCGACGACACCCTTGACCGTCTTCTTTACGGTGGGAGGTACAGCCGCACGCGGCCTCGACTACGTCGCGTTGCCCGTCAGCGTGACGATCCCGGCGGGGGCACTGTCGGCATTCCTGCTCGTCGGGCCGAAAGAGGACGCGCTGATGGAAGGGACCGAAACCGTCGTCCTCACGCTGTCTCCGCGTCCCAACTACACCCTGGGTCCGCCGAGCAGCGCGACGGTAAACATCATCAGCAATGAGGTCGTCACGGTGATGGCGATGGATCCGGTCGCGACGGAGGCGGGGCTCACGACGGGCACATTCAAGGTGGGTCGCACGGGCAACCTGGCGGCGCCGCTGACCGTTTTCTACACCCTCGGCGGCACCGCCACACGCACAGGCCCAGGCACCGACTACGCGCCGCTGTCAGGCAGTGTGACGATCCGGGGGGGACAGCCGTCGGCACTTGTCACCGTCACGCCGAACGACGATCCGCTCATGGAAGGGACCGAAACCGTCGTCCTCACGCTGGCTGCCCGCCCCAACTACACGCTGGGCGCGCCCAGCAGCGCGACGGTGAACATCATCAGCAATGAGGTGGTCACGGTGATGGCCACGGATCCGACGGCGACGGAGGCCGGGAACACGACGGGCAGGTTCACGGTGAGTCGCACGGGCCTCGCGACACCCTTGACGGTCTTCTACACGCTCTCAGGCACGGCCGTACGCGGCAGCGACTACGTCATCACGCCGCCGCCGCCGGTTGCCGGCCGCGTGGTAATCCCGGCGGGACTTTTATCCGTGTCCCTCACCGTCACGCCGAATAACGATGCGCTGCCCGAGCGCACCGAAACCGTGGTCCTCGCGCTAATCCCGCAGCCCACTTACACCGTGGGCCCTCCGAGCGTCGCGACGGTGACCATCACCAGCAACGAGTGAGGCCTGCGCGGCCGGGGGCCGTCCTGTCCCTCGACCGCGCACCGGAATCACGCACCTGGTACCGGGCCGGTCGAGTTCCGGCAGCCGCGATGTCGACGACGCCATCGCCGTTCTCGCGAGACATCCTCGCACGTCCGCTCATGCTCCAACGGGAGGCAGCATCCTGCTGAAGGTCGTGGGGAGACACCGCACGAGGACGTTGGTCCTCTTCGCGATGGGACTCTTTGCCCAGGTGGCCATCTTAAGTGTGGCCGCACAGGGGAGAGCCGAGACCTGCCCCGCTCTGCCAGTCGTCCCTCGGTGTGAATCAGAAGCGTTCTGCGTGGAGGCGATCGTCGGGTGCAGTCGCCAGCAGATCAGGGTCACGTCGTCGGTGACCAACACAGCGGTCGGCGACGTCTCGTCGCTCTCGATCACGAC
>JBKKCN010000514.1:0-2665 GCA_046712525.1 Candidatus Rokuibacteriota bacterium | reverse complement strand
GTCCGTCACCGCTCTCCAACGCTCCGAACGGCAGCGCCTCGACGACATCGGCTTCATGACGTGCATGACCCTCACGCTGCTCGGCAACTACGCCCAGACCGGGCATTTCGGCGGCCCGCTCGCCTACACACCGTTCAACGTCGCCGCGCATCTTGCCGGGCCCGAGCTGGGCGGACTCCGTTACGACTACCGGCACCCCAAGCATCCGTATGGCGACAAGTTCATGCTGGCGGCGGGCCACTGCGCGCCCACCTGCTACGCGCTGTGGATGATCCTGGGCCAGGCCCTCTACCGCAAGCATCAGGCGACGGGCGACCGCCGCTACTCCGTCGCGCCGGACGTCGCGATGCTGCCGGTCGATGCGCTGGGATTCCGCCGCGGCGCCGGGGCGCTGAAGACGCTCCTCGCGGATCAGGGTCTGTCGGATCATCCGCTGTTTGCTCAGGCCAAGGGACGCGGCATCCGCGCTCTTTCCGGGCACATCGAATCCACCGACGTCACCAACGACGTCAACGGCGGCCCGTCGGGCGTGGGAATCGCGACGGCGGCGGGAAAAGCCGCGTTCTGGGACATCGTGGGCGCTCCCATGGGGACGCCGAAGATCATCGCGTTCGAGGGCGAGTTCGCCATGACCGAGGGGCACGCCCAGGAGCTCAAGACCCAGGCGATCGCGCTTCAGGTTGGCAAGCGGCTCCGGATCTTCCTGTCCGACAACAACGCCGGCATCGACGATTCGCTCATCGGGGGCGTCGTTCATAAAAGCTTCGACGGCTACCGGTTGATCGATCAGTGGACCTCCTATGGGTGGAACGTGTTCCATCTGCCGGATGGTCACGACTACGACCAGATCGTGGGCGCGCTCAAGACCATGGAGGAATGGGATCCGGCGGATCGCCGTCCGATGATCGTGATCGGCACGACCACCAAGGGGTACTGGCCCGGCGCGGTGAACGGGAAGATTCCCGGGGCGGGCGATCAAGTGGTGGGTTATCCGAGCCATCCCTACGGCATGAAGATGAACTCGGAGTATTTCGTCGCCCTGGCGCGCACCTTCGAGGAACGCTACGGCGTGGAGTTCTCAGGTATCCGCCAGGGGGCGGTCACCGACGCGCGCGAGCGGCTGATCCAGTTCAAGACCAATATCGACGTCGCCATGTCCGTGCTCGATCGAAATGGCCTGGGGGACTGGCTGGCCGATCGCCTGGTGGAAATCGGAGACTCGGTCAAGGAGCACATCCCGCTCCGCATCGACGTGAAGCACGATCCATTCCTGGACGATCGGCTCCGTGTCGCCAATCTCCCCGAGGAGCCGCAGACACTCACGGTGAGGAATTCGGCCTCGGGCGCGGAGAAACAACTGAAGGTCGCGTTGTTCCGCAAGGCCGGCGAGGTGGCGGGTGCCCGACGGGGGGTGTCGGAAATCGTCAAGTGGCTGAATCACGTCACGGACAATCGCGTGCTCACGCTGTCCGCGGACCTGTCGGAATCGATCAATCTCGAGCATGGCAGCATCTGGGGACACTACGATCCCGAGACCAATCCGCTGGGGACGCGGCTCAAGGCCGCGATCCAGGAAGCGGGCAACGCCTCCAGCGCCATCGGCCTGGTCGGCCAGAGCGCGTCACTGGACCCCGACCAGTTCGCGGGCGTGTGGGCGTTCAGCGGCACGTACGGCGCCTTCACGCCGTTGATGTACCTGCCGGCGCGCGTCTGGAGCCAGCAAAACCAGGACAGCAAGTTCCGTACGGGCGTCCTGCACATTCTCGCGGGGCATTCCGGCCCCGAAACCGCCGCCGACGCGCGCACGCACTTCGGCATTTTCTCGCCGCAGGTGTGGAAGCTGTTTCCGCGCGATCAGGTCATCAACCTGAGCTTCTGGGACTACAACGACGTGGCCCCCGGCTACTTTGCCGCGGCGGAGATCGCCGCGCGCGAGAAGAAGGTAGGGGTCATCATCATCGAAGTGGCGCGTCCCGACTTTCGCGTGGCCGATCGCAGCACGTTCGCCGACACGGATCTCCGGGCCGCCGCCAAGGGGCTGTACGTCATTCGCGACTTCGCGCCCGGCAAGCCGAGACACGGCTACGTGGTGGCGCAGGGCTCGAGCTCGACGTTCAATCTGGTGGCCGTGCTGCCTCGACTGGAGCAGGCCGGCATCAACGTGAAGGTGATCGCGGCGATCAGCGAGGAGCTGTTCGACCACCAGCCGGAAGCCTATCGGAGCTCCGTGCTGCCGCCCGAGGCCCACCAGGACCTCATGTTCGTGAGCAGCGGCACGCGGCGCATGTGGCCGCTCCGCAACGTGGGTTCGCTGACCGACGCCTATTCGCTGACCGCCGACTGGGACAATCAGTGGCTCACCGGCGGACTGGAAGCGGACGTCATTGCCGAAGCGCACCTGGACCCGGAGTCGATCTTCGCCGGTGTGCAACGTTTCGCTCAGGAACGTCCAAAGCGCCTGGACCGCCAGCGCGCGCTGCTGGATGCGCTGAAATGAGTGACAACAGCCAGGACCTCCAGTGTCTCGCCGGCATCCGGGTGGTCGATTTCACCCAGTTCGAGGCGGGCACCTCCTGTACCGAGGCGCTCGCCTGGCTCGGCGCCGACGTCGTCAAGATCGAGAACCCGAAGACTGGCGATCCGGGCCGCCGGCTGCGGCCGGGCA
>JBKKCN010000513.1:0-5952 GCA_046712525.1 Candidatus Rokuibacteriota bacterium | reverse complement strand
CGGTGAGCCCGCGCAGATCGTAGCCGGAGTCCTGACGCTGGTAGCCGACATTGACGCTGGCGTCCCAGCGGCCGTCGGCCTCTTCCTTGCGAACGCGCGCCCGCGCCATCTCGATCTCCGCCCGGCTCACCGCGACGTCGGGCCGCGTGTCGAGGGCTTGCCGCACGGCCACCGCGCGGTTCACGGGTAACGTTGTCGGCGTCAGCTCGCCTTCGAGCGACAGTGGCGCCTCCGGGGCGAGCCCGGCCAACGCCTTCAATTGCAGCATCGCGATCTCCACGCGGCTCGCCAGCAGCTGCCGCGTGGCATCGAGACGGTTGACTTCGACCAGCAACAGGCTTTCCTCGATGGGCGGGATCCGGCCGAGTCTCACCCGCTCCTGCACCACGCGGAGCCCCTCGCGGTTGGCGCCGAGCAGCTCGTCCGTGAAGCCGACGTTTCTCCGGGCCGCGAGCAGTTCCCCGGCTTTCATCCGGACGTCGGCCGCGAGGCGCCGCTCGCGGTCCATCACCTGCGCCCGTTTCATCTCCAGCTCGCGCTCGGCCACACTCACACGACCGGGCTGCCGGCCGTTGAGATCGAGAGGCACGGTGAGCCCGACGCTCAAATTGTTGTCCGGGCCCAGCGCTTTCTGTCCGCCCACATCCAGCATCGGGTTCGGCCGCAGTGCCGCCTGCCGCACGCGCGCGGTGGCAGCGTCGACCTCCGCGCGCGCAGCGCCGAGGTCGGGATTGTCGGCGATCGCACGGCCGACCAGCGCATCGATGGTCGTCTCGCCACGGCCTCCTTGCGCGGCCGCACCGCTCGGCGCCGCAAGGACGGCGCCGAGCAGGATCGCGAGGAACCGCGTCTGCATATGCATGGGCTTACCGCACGGGAACGGAGAACTTCGCGGAGCCCTTGCCCGCGGGCCCCTCCCACGTCACCGCCACTTGGCGCACGCCGGCGTCGGGGAAGCTGATCGTACCCGTGTACCGCCCGGGAGCTTTGTCGGGCGTCAGCGTGGCGCCGGCGATCATCGGCGCCATCCCCGGCATCGACATTCTCGTGCTCAGGGAGACCTTCCCGGCGTCGACGGGCTGGTTGTCCTTCGGCGACGTGAACTGGAGCACGAACGCATTCCTGCCCGGCTTCCATTGTCCGGATTCGCTCATCAACGTGACGACAGCGTCCTGCGTCTTCTGGGTCGCGATCGCTTTCATCTCCGCCGCCACCGCCGAGGTGACCATCCCTGTTCCCATGAGCATCAGCACCCCGAGCAGAAGTGTCTTCACCCTGTTCATGTCCATCCTCCGTGTGTGATGTGCGTTACTCCGCCGGACCTTCTGCGGGCCGTGCCCGTAAGGCCGTGGCCGCCGCGTGGCGTTCCTCGCGCCGCAGCTCACGCTCCCGCAGCCAGTAGAAAACGACGGGGGTCACGAGCAGCACGTGCGCCAGCGAGCTGACCATGCCGCCCAGCACTGGCGCCGCGATCGGCTTCATCACTTCCGCCCCGGTGGAGTGGCTCCACATGATGGGCAGCAGGCTCGCGACGATCGTTGACACCGTCATGACTTTCGGCCGCAGCCGCAGAAGCGCTCCTTCGGTGACGGCTTCGAGTAGCGCCGCCCGCGTGAGTCGACCGCGCAACTCCTCCCGTTTCCGGACCACCGCCTCCTCGAGATAGATCACCATGACGACGGCGGTCTGCACGGCGGTGCCGAAGAGCGCGATGAAGCCGACCCACACGGCGACCGAGAAGTTGTACCCCAGGAAGTAGAGCAGATAGATGCCCCCGGAGAGCGCGAAGGGGACCGCCATGAGCACGTGGGCCGCTTCGAGGAACGAGTGATACGTCAGGTACAACATGAAATAGATGACGAGCAGCACGACGGGGATCACGATCCGCAGCCGCTGCCGCGCCCGGAGCTCGTTCTCGTACTGCCCGCTCCACTCGATGTAGGAGCCCATGGGCAGCTTCACCGTGTCCGCGATGACCTGCCGCGCCTCGTCGACGAAGCTGCCGACGTCGCGGCCCCGCACGTTCAGCAGGACCGTGACCACGAGCAACCCGTTCTCGCTCGCGATCATCGCCGGTCCCTCCACCTGACGAAGGTCTGCGAGCTGGGCGAGCGGGACCTGCGCCCCCGCCGGTGAGGCGACAAGCACCGAGCCCAACGCCTGCGCGCTCGCCCGGTACTCGGGCGCGTAGCGGACGCGCACCGGGAAGCGCTGGCGCCCCTCGATCGTGAGCGTCAGGTTCGTCTCCCCCACCGCCGTCTCGATGACGTCCTGGATGGCGCCCACCGTGATCCCGTATCGGGCCGCCGCCTCCCGGTTCACGCGGATGTCGAGGTACGGCGCGCCTGTCACTTGCTCGGGGTAGACGTCCACAGCGCCCCGCACGTTCCGCAGCGTCTCCGCGACCGCCCGCGCGCGCTCCTCCAGGATCTTGAGATCCGTGCCGAACACCTTCACGCCCACCTCGGACCGGATGCCCGTCGTCAGCATGTTGATCCGATTGATGATCGGCTGCGTCCAGATATTCGACACGCCCGGCAACGTCGTGGCAGCGTCCAGCTCTCCGATGAGCTGCTCCCGCGTCATGCCGGGCCGCCACTGCGACTCGGGCTTGAGGTTGACGATGGCCTCCGTCATGTTGAGGGGCGCGGGGTCCGTCGAGGTGTCCGCCCGCGCCAGCTTCGCGACGACGGAGGCCACCTCCGGCACCGCCAGGATGGCCGCGTTTTGCTTCTTGCTGATCTCGATCGCCTGCGACAGCGCGATGGACGGATCAGCGATCGGCATGAACATGAGGTCGCCCTCGTTGAGGGGCGGCATGAACTCCTTGCCGATGCGTGGCAGGAGGGCGACGGCACCGGCAAACACCAGGACGGCGGCCACCATGGTGAGAACGCGATGGCGAAGGACGAGACCGAGGAGGGGCCGGTAGAGCCACATGAGCGGACGCATGATGGGATTGCTGTCCTCGCGGCGGACCTTGCCGCCAATGAGCAGGCTGCAGAGTACAGGCACGAGGGTGACGGACAGCAGCGTCGCGCCCACCATCGAGAACGTCTTGGTGAAGGCGAGCGGATGAAACAGCTTGCCCTCCTGCCCCGTCAAGGCGAACACCGGGATGAAGGCCAGGATGATGATGGCCATCGAGAAGAAGATCGGGCGGCCCACGAGGCGAGTGGCCTCGAGGACGGTCTCCGTGACGCGCACACGGTCGCGCGTGTTGACACCGCGCTGTTCGATGAATCGGAAGGCGTTCTCGGTCACGACGATCGCGGCATCGACGAGCACGCCGATCGCGATCGCGATGCCCGCCAGCGACATGATGTTCGAGGTGATGCCGAGATACCGCATGAAGAGGAATGCCGTGAGCACGGCGAGTGGCAGCGGGATGGTCACGATCAACACGGAGCGGACGTTGAGCAGGAACAGAACGTTGATGAGCGTGACGACGATCGTCTCTTCGATGAGCGAGCGCCGGAGCGTACCCACCGCGCGCTCGATGAGCGCCGAGCGATCGTAGAAGGGCACGATCTTGACTCCGCTTGGGAGCCCGGCCTGCAACGCCACGATCTTGTCCTTCACGCGCTTGATGACGTCCACGGTACTCACGCCGTAGCGCGCGACGACGACCCCGCCCACCGCCTCCTCCGTGCCCTTCACGAGTGCGGCCACGCGGAAGGCGTCGCCGACCTTCACGTCGGCCACCTGGCGCACGAAGATCGGAACGCCATTCTCCGCACCGATCACGACCAGCTCCAGATCGCTCACCCGCTCGATGAGGCCGAGCCCGCGCACGACGGTCCACGTGCCGCTGGCCTCGATGACGTTGCCACCGACGTTGCGATTGCTCCGCATGACGGCGTCGACCACCGCCGAGATCGGGATGCGGTACGCCCGCAGACGGTTCGGATCGACGTCGACCTGGTACTGGCGCACGACGCCACCGACGCTCGCCACCTCCGCGACACCGGGGACAGCGTTGAGCTGATAGCGCACGAACCAGTCCTGGATCGACCGGAGCTCCTGCAGCGAGCGCCCTCCGCCCTCGACCGTGTACCAGAAGACGTGCCCCACGCCGGTGGCATCGGGCCCGAGCGTGGGAACGACGCCGGGAGGAAGCGACTTTGTGAGCAGGTTGAGACGCTCCAGCACCCGCGAGCGCGCAAAGTACAGGTCGACAGAGTCCTCGAAGATCACGTTGATCATCGAGAATCCAAACGCAGACGTGGAGCGCACGACCCGTACGCCGGGCAGACCTTGCAGGCTCACGGTGAGCGGATACGTCACCTGGTCTTCGACCTCCTGGGGCGAGCGGCCAGTCCAATCCGTGAACACGATCACCTGGTTGTCCGACAGGTCCGGGATCGCATCGATGGGCGTGGTGAGCAGCGCCCAATAGCCCCAGCCGCCTACGAGCACGAAAAAGGCGACGACCAGGAAGCGGTTCCGCAGTGACAGCTCGATGAGCCGGTTGATCATCGAAGCACTGGCCGCGCCGCTGTGTCACGGCCGCCACAATTTCCCATCACCATCATTTCGCCCTCCGCGAGATGGATCCCGGCTGACCAGACGGACACGCTCGTCCACTCCCGAGTACTTCTCCGGCGCGGACGGACTCCGACCTGTCAGCAGTTACAACGAGAAGCGAACGGGACTACGCGGAGACGAGCTTCGGAGGAGGATCGAGGGCGGTGACGACAGCAGCAGGCAAGGTGCGCGTGACCGTCGCTGAGACTGCGGTCATCGCCGCAGGAGCGGTGACGCTCGGCAGAGCATACACGACGTAGGTGAGGACGCCGCACGGCCCCTCGCACATCGACATCATGGCGGGGCAGTCGTCGAACGCCATCGCGATGGGCCCCAGAAGGACCCAGGCAACCAGCACGAGCACGACAAGGCGACGGCGCGGGCGGCTGGGCATCGTCACGATACTAACACGCGACGATCGTCACGAGATCCGCTCGGAGTCACGCAGAGCGTCTGTGCCGCAGTAGCCGGGATGAGTTGAGCATTACGGCCACATCCGGTAGCGATTGCGCGGCGGCAGCCGCGATCGGCGGTAGCCAACCGGTCGCGGCGAGCGCCATCCCCACGATGTTGTAAACGGCCGTGAACCACAGATTTTGCTTGATCGTTCGGAACGCGCGGCGGCCGGTGCGAATCGCTTCGGGAACGCCGCGCCAATCGTCGCGCATGAGAGCCACGTGGGCCGCTTCGATGGCCGCGTCGGTCCC
Source organism: Candidatus Rokuibacteriota bacterium (assembly GCA_046712525.1). Lineage (GTDB taxonomy): Bacteria > Methylomirabilota > Methylomirabilia > Rokubacteriales > CSP1-6 > JBBDXO01. The sequence continues at coordinate 718 of JBKKCN010000513.1, read as the reverse complement.
CGCCGCACCCATGGCGATTCCCACGTCCGCCTGGGCGAGCGCCGGCGCGTCATTGACCCCGTCACCGACCATGGCGACCACGCGTCCCTCACGCTGAAGACGCTGGATCACCCGGATCTTGTCCTCCGGCAGCACTTCAGCCTCGAACTCCAAACCGAGTTTGCCGGCTACGGCTGCCGCGACGCGCTGATGATCGCCGGTGAGAAGCAACAGGCGCTTGACGCCGAGCTCGCGCAACTCTTCCAGCGCGCGTCCGGCTTCCTCGCGCAGCGTGTCGGCAAGGGCAATGATGCCGCTGACGCGGCCGGCCCGTGCCACGAGCACTACGGACTTGCCCTCCCCGGCCAGCCGCTGAACGCGTTCAGTGACGCCAGCATCGATCGGAATACCGGCGCCGGCCAGCAGTCGCTCGGTACCACAGAGCACTTTGGCCCCGTTCACGGTGGCCGAAACACCTCCCCCGGGGAAGACATCGAAGTCCTTCACGTCAGCCGGGCCGACGCCGCGAGTCTCGCCGGCGCGCACGATGCCTTCGGCGAGGGGATGCTCCGAGCGCCGCTCGAGCTCGGTGGCGAGAGCGAGCACGTCGTTCTCGCTGGCGCCGTCCAAGGCCACGACGTCCGTCACCTGCGGGCGTCCGATGGTGAGCGTTCCGGTCTTATCCATAACGAGCGTGTCCACCTTGGCCAGCGCCTCGAGGTAGCGGCCGCCCTTGATG
>JBKKCN010000512.1:0-4383 GCA_046712525.1 Candidatus Rokuibacteriota bacterium | reverse complement strand
ACGCCCTCCGCCAGCCGTCGCGCGTCGGTCTCGAAGAACTTCTGGAACTCCTCCCCCTGCTTGAAGTTGATGGGCGTCTCGAGCTTGTCCATGGACGCCTTGAAGTCGGGATCGTTGACGGCCGCGCGCACCGTCTCCCGCAGCTTGGTGAGCACGGGCTCCGGGGTAGCCTTGGGCGCGAAGAGACCGGCCCAGATGTAGAACTCGGCGTCCGGGTAACCGAGCTCCTTGAAGGTCGGTACGTCCGGCAGCGCCGCCACGCGCTTGTCGCCCCAGCCCGCGAGCGCGCGCAGCTTGCCCGACTTGATGTGCGGCAACACCACGGCGGGGCCCGAAGCGAGCGCGTCCACGTGACCGCCGAGCACCGCCGTCAACGCCGGCCCCGCGCCGGCGCCGGGGACGTGCCGCAGCTTGATGCCCGCCGCGTGCGAGAGCAGCTCCATCGCCATGTGCAGCGTGCCGTACACGCCGGAGGAGCTGAACGAGATCTGGTTGGGACGATTCCTGGCGTCCTCGATGAAGTCCTTGGCCGTCTTCCACGGCTTGTCGGCGGGCACGACAAGGACGGTGGGATCCGCCGAGATGAGCGCAATGGGCGCGAACTGGTCCACGGTGAAGGTGGGCGGGCGGCCGAAGATCTTGTCGGCCTCGGGGATGATGGAGATGGAGGACAACGCGAGCAGCAGCGTGTAGCCGTCGGGCTTGCTCACCGCCACCGACTGCATGCCCACCGCGCCCGCGGCACCGGTCTTGTTCACGACGCCGACGGGGTTCTTGAGGACTTTCTCCATCGCCGCCGCCACCGGGCGTGCGGTGAGATCCGCCACGCCGCCCGGCGGGAACGGCGCCACGATCGTGATGGGGCGCGAGGGATACGGCTCCTGCGCATGGCTCGCACCGACGTAGCCGGACACGACGAGCGTGAGCGAAGCGAGCATCAACCAAATCTTCATGGATCTCCTTTTTCGACGGCGGCGAGGCGGGCCCGCCAGTCGCGAGTGCGTGTGATGAGTGGGCGAAGGCTGAGGATCACCAGCACCGCGCCCACCGCGAGCAAGGTGGTGGTAATCGGTCGCGTCAGAAATATCGTGTAGTCGCCGTCGGACATCGCGAGCGACTGGCGCAGGCTCAGCTCGAGCATGGGCGCCAGTACGACGCCCAGCACGATGGGCGCCGTCTCGAAGGACAGCTTCCTCAAGATATAGCCCAGCATGCCCATGACGAGCATGATCCAGACGTCCACCACGCTGCCGTTGACCGCGTACACGCCGAGCACGCAGAAGACCAGGATGCTCGGATAGAGCACCGCGTACGGCACCCGCAGCAGGTTCACGAAGAGGCCGACGAGCGGCAGGTTGAGCACGAGGAGCACCAGGTTGCCGACGTACATGGAGGCGACGAAGCCCCAGAAGAGCTCGGGCTGGTTCTTGATGAGCAGCGGCCCCGGCGACACGCCGTGCACCATCATCGCCCCCAGCATGACGGCGGGGATGGGCCCGGAGGGCACGCCGAGCGCGAGCATCGGCACGAAGGCGCCCGAAGTGGCGGCGTTGTTCGCCGACTCCGGACCCGCCACTCCCGCCACCGCTCCCTGCCCGAACTCCTCCGGGTGCTTCGACAGCTTTCGCTCCACGGCGTAGGACACGAAGCTGGAGATGATGTGCGCGGAGCCGGGGATGATCCCGATCACGAAGCCGAGCACGGTGCCGCGGCCGATCGGCATGACGGACTCGCGCCACTCTCGCCGTGATGGCAGCAGCTCGCGCAGCCGCGGCTTGATGACGGCGGGCGGCGTGGCCTGGCCCGCGCTGGCGAGGATCTCGGCGAGGCCGAAGAGTCCGACGGCGGCGGGCACCACGCCGATGCCGTCGCCGAGCTCCACGATGCCGTACACGAAGCGGAAGTAGCCGGTCATCTGGTCGATGCCGATCATGCCGAGGAGCAGGCCCAGTGCGGCCATCGCGAGCGCCTTGAGCATGGAGCCCGCGCTCATGTAGGCGAGCACGAGGAGGCCGAGCAGCAGGAGCGCGAAGTATTCCGGGGGTCCGAAGCGGAGCGCGAAGGCCGCCAGCGGCGGCGCCAGCAGCATGAGCGCCACCACGCTCGCCGTTCCCGCCACGTAGGAGCCGACGGCGGCGATGGCGAGGGCGGCGCCGGCGCGCCCCTTGCGCGCCATCGCGTAGCCGTCGATGCACGTCATGACGGAGGCTGCCTCGCCCGGGATCCGCATCAGGATGGACGTGGTGGAGCCGCCATACATGGCGCCGTAGTAGATCCCCGCCAGCATGACGATCGCCTTCGTGGCGTCGAGGCCGAAGGTGGCGGGCAGAAGCAGGCTAATGCCCGCCAGCGGCCCCACGCCGGGCAGCACACCCACGAGCGTGCCCACCACGCACCCGACGAAGGCGTACAGCAGCACGCCCGGGCTCAGCGCGACGCCGAAGCCGAGCGCGAGGTTGTGCAGGGTTTCCATCAGAGCCCGAGCGGGCCGCGGGGCAACGGCACCCGCAGCAGCGTGCTGAAGAGGAAGAACGAGGCCCACGCCACGGAGAGAGAGAAGACGAGCGTGAAGAAAACCGACTTGCGCTCCATGACGCCCAGCAGGAAGACGAGCACGGCGGCCACGGTGAGGCGGTAGCCGAGACGCTCGAGCGCCCACGCGAAGAACACGACCGCGACCACGATGGCGACAGCGTGCCGCCACTCGCGCCACTGCAGCGTGCTGAACCGCTCGCTGCTACCACGAATCGCCACCAGCAGGAACCCGAAGAGGAGCAGGAGGAGTGCGAGCACCACCGGCGTGAAGGCGGGGCCGGGCGTGCGAAGGGTGCCGAAGGGGAGGGCGCGGCTGGCAACCAGAACGGCGATGGAGAGGATGACGAGCGCGACACCCGCGACACGGTCGATCGAGAGCATCCGCCGCGGATTCTACACCGGCCCAGGAAGCACCGGGCCGCCGACGACAAGCCGGCGGCCCGATGCGACGGCGTGCGAGTCGCCTGCTACCGGGGCTTCTCCTGCTGACCGCCCTGACCGCCGCCCTGCTGGCCGCCTTGACCGCCGCCCTGCTGACCGGGCTTCTGCTGGCCGCCCTGCTGCTGGCCAGGCTTCTGCTGGCCGCCCTGCTTCTCACTGCCGTGCTGATCGGGATCGAGCTGAACGGGCTGCGCGCTGTCCTGATCCTTGCGCTCGCTGTCGAGCTGCACCGGCTGCTGCTGATCCTTGTTCTCGAAATCCTTGTCGGCCATGTGATTGGCTCCTTTCGATCGTCTGCACAAAAGAGCTGCAACGGTCATACCAACGGGAACGCTTGCAGAACGTTCAGAGTCCGAGATTTCACGAAGTTACGAGCGGGCAGTGAAACGCGCGAGAGCCCATTCCGCAGCGTCGCGCACGACCGGATCCGGATCGGAAGCCGCCGCGCACAGGGTCGCCGGCGGTGAAGCGTCATCGACTTCGTCGGCGACCACGAGCGCAGCGTTGCGCAGCAGTCCCTGCCGCCCGGCGCGCCGGATGGCGGTGCCGCGAAAGCGCTCGCGAAATGCTTTCTCGTCGAGGCCGAGAACGTCCGCCACTGCGGTGATCGGGCTCGGTCCCGCAAAGGCGGGCTCACGCGCGGGCGGAGCCTTGCGGTTCCACGGGCAGACCTCCTGGCAGACGTCGCAGCCGAAGACCCAGCCGTCCAGCGACGCCCGCAATGCCTCGTCGATGGGCCCGCGGTGCTCGATGGTGAGGTACGAGATGCAGCGGCGGGCGTCGAGCACGTAGGGAGCGACGAAGGCACGCGTGGGGCACGCGTCCAGACACGCGGTGCACGTGCCGCAGCGATCCGGCACACGCTCGTCCGCCTCGAGCGCCGCCGTGGTGAGTACGAGGCCGATGAAGAAGTAGGAGCCGAGCGTGGGACTGATGAGATTGGCGTTCTTGCCGATCCATCCGAGACCGGCGCGCGCGGCGAGGTCGCGTTCGAGCACGGCGCTGGTGTCCAGCGAGGCGCGGCTCTTCACGCCGCCGCCCGCCGCCTCCGTGACGAAATCGCGCAGGCGGTGCAGGCGCGGGCGCATGACCTTGTGGTAGTCGCGCCCGCGCGCATAGCGGGCGACGGGCCGCGCCTCCTCGTCGACGCCCGCGGGCGCGTATTGCAGCGCGACGGCGATCACGGAGCGGCAGCCCGGCAGCAGCCGCGCGGGATCCAGGCGGGTAGCGCGGCCGCGCGCCAGGTAGTTCATCTGACCCGCATAGCCGGCGTCCAGCCAGCGCTCGAAGGCGTCGCCGTGCTCGGGGGGCCCGGCGGGACCGATCGCCACGCGATCGAATCCCAGCTCCAGCGCACGCGCCTTGACCGCCTCGCGGAGGGCGAGCGTGAGCAGCGTCACTGCCGCC
>JBKKCN010000511.1:0-4962 GCA_046712525.1 Candidatus Rokuibacteriota bacterium | reverse complement strand
GGCCCACGCCGGCCACAGCTTCCGCTTCTGGCGCGCGGCGCGCCTCGAGGCCGCGCTGCGCGAGCCGGCCCTCGCGGTGCTTGCGGAGGTCGGCCTGCGCCCCCGCGCCCACGTGCAGGCGGGCACGCTCGCTCATGGCGAGCAGCGGCAGCTCGAGATCGCCATGGCGCTGGCGACGCGGCCGCGCGTGCTCCTGCTCGACGAGCCGGTGGCCGGCATGGGCGTCGACGAGTCCCAGCGCATGGTGCAGTTGCTCCGCACGCTGCGCGGCCGGCACACGATCGTGCTCGTCGAGCACGACATGGACGTCGTGTTCGCCCTCGCCGATCGCGTGGCTGTCATGGTCTACGGGCGCGTGCTCGCCGTCGGCTCCACGTCGGACATCCGTGCCAATCCCGAGGTCCGGCGCGCGTATCTCGGCGAGGACATGCCCGCCTGATGCTGACGTTGCAGCGACTGGAGGCGGCGTACGGCCTGAGCCAGGTGCTCTTCGGCATCAGCCTCAGCGTCGAGCGCGGCCAGATGGTGACGTTGCTGGGGCGTAACGGGATGGGCAAGACGACGACGGTGCGGGCGGTGATGGGTCTGCTCCCGCTGCGGTCCGGGCAGGTCCACTTCAATGGCCGCCCCCTGCACGGGCTGGCACCGCACCGCGTGGCCCAGGCAGGTCTCGGCCTCGTGCCCGAAGGCCGCCAGGTATTTCCCAATCTGACCGTCTTCGAGAATCTCGTGGCGACGGCGGCTAACCGCGGCGGTGTGCCGGATCCGTGGACGGTGGAGCGGGTGTTTGCGCTCTTTCCTCAGCTCGCGGCCCGGGCCCGGGCCATGGGCGGCGTCCTCTCCGGCGGTGAACAGCAGATGCTCGCCATCGGCCGCGCGCTGATGACGAATCCGCGACTGCTCATCCTCGACGAGGCCACCGAAGGGCTCGCGCCGCTGATCCGCGTGGAGATCTGGACCTGCCTCGAGTCGCTGAAGGCGAGCGGGCTCGCCATCCTCCTCATCGACAAGCACGTGGAGGCGCTCACGCGTCTCGCCGACCAGCATTACGTGCTCGAGCGGGGCCGCGTCGTGTGGAGCGGGACGTCCGCGGAGCTGCGCACGCGCGAGGACATCCGGCACCGCTACCTCGGCGTGTGAGACCATGCCCCGCGTAAGCGCTAATCCCGTGATCCGCCTGGAGATGTGTCCATGACCGACAGGATGCCGCCCGCCCGCGTGGACCCCGCTCGTCTCGCGGAGATGCGCGCGTTCTACAGCGAGCTTCTCGGTTTCGTGCCGCCGCGCATCGAGGCGCCCGTGGTGGTGGGCAGCCGGCTGGACCCGGAAGGCCTGGAGCTGCAGGAGAAGACGCGCGAGCACTTCATGTATCCCGCCTGCTTCGACGTGAAGACCTCCCAGCTGATGCTCTTCGGGATCCTGCTCGCACTCATGGGCGACGCTGCGCGCCTGCACGCGATCGCCGCGCGCCGCGCGGGCGCCATGTGGGAGGAACTGTGGGCGGTCGCCAACCTCGCCTTCCTCTTCCGCGGGCTGCCCGCCATCAACATGGGCTCGGAGATCATCAAGAAGATGGCCGACGGCGAGGGCGCGTCCACATGAGCACGCCGGCGCCTTTTCCGGCCACCGCGACTCCCAGCGACCTGGTGGGACGAGTGCTCGGCCTCAACCCGGGAATGATGACGGGACCGGGCACCAACACGTACCTCGTGGGCCGCCGCGATCCCATCCTCATCGACACCGGCGCCGGCGTGCCGGACTACGTGCCGCTGCTGGAGCGCTACCTATCGGAGCGCGGGTGGACGCAGCCCTCGCGGGTCATTCTCACGCACCGTCACCGCGACCACCTCGGCGGCGTGCCCCAGCTGCGCGCGCGCTTCAGCGGATTGAAGGTCGCGAAGATGATCTACAAGGACGCCGGCCTGCCCGATCCGATCGACGACCTGCGCGACGGTGAGCGGGTGGAGGGCGAGGGCGTCACGCTGACGCCTGTCTACACGCCGGGGCACGCCTCGGATCACCTCTGCTATTACCTGGAGGAGGAGAAGGCGCTCTTCACCGGAGACGTCATCCTGGGCGGATCGACCACGGTGATTCCATCCGACGATGGAGACCTGCTCGACTACCTCGACTCACTGCGCCGGCTCCTGGCGCTCGACGTGCGGCGGATCTATCCCGCCCACGGGCCCGTGATCGAGGATGGCCCCGCCAAGATCCGCGAGTACATCGATCACCGCATGATGCGTGAAGGCCAGATCGTCCAGGCCCTCGGCGACGGCGTGCGGACGATCCCCGCTCTCGTCAAGCGAATCTACGCCGACGTCGCCCCCGCTCTGCACGTGCCCGCCGCGATGTCGGTGGAATCCCACCTCAAGAAGCTGGCACGAGAGGGACGCGCGCGCGAGACTGTGGAGCGGGATGCTCCCTCCCGCTGGGAGCTGAGTTCACCCTAACGGCGGGTCTGGCTGCTTCTCAGGAGGGGCGCCGCCGGTGGAGGATCTCGCACCAGCGCCGGTTGTCTTCTCCGCCCGCCTCGTTACTTCCCGACAGATAGGCGGTGGAGGCCACGATGGCGTCGTCGAGGCCGCTCCCCAGCGGAGGATGGACCTCGCACCAGCGAACGTCGAGGATCTCGCACGTCGGGTCCACGTCCGGCTCACAAGCGGGGCAGTACATGCGCGCCACCGTCGGGGTGTCCGGAAGATAATCGGCCATCGGCCAACCCCTGTTGCTTATGGCGTGCCGACCGTGCGAGTTCTTTCGTCTCGGGCGGTTGTACATCAGTGTGGTCGTACGCGCGGACACTTTCTTCGGGCAATCCGACACGATAGGGGTCGCGATCAGGCCATCCGCGCACAGCCGCAGTCCGAAGGTTCGGGCACCAAAGGTTACCGAGGCCAGCAAAAAGTTGAAGAACCTCTAGTCCAGGACTCGCTGCAGCTCCGTGAGGACCTCGGCCTCGAACTCCTCGAGGGACTGGCCGAAGGCAGTGCGGAACGCGCTCGCGCGGGGCTCGAAGCTCAGGCGCCCGAAGTAGGACACGAGCTGCGGGAAGCCGTCCCTCTCGATGAGGTAGTCGACCATCAGGAAGGCGAGGTGGTAGGTTTCCACCGAGCCCTCTTTCTGGTGACGCAGGGTGAAATCACGCGGCGTGCCGAGGCTCTCGAGATCCAGGCGGGCGCGCGCGAACGCCGCCTGGTTTCGGGCGCGGCGTGCGGCCCGGTCCCGATGGCGGTCGAGCGTGGCGCCACCGAGGCGCTCGAGCACCTGATAGGCGACGTGCTCCGACATCCCCTCGGCCAGCCACTGATCGGCGCGCCCCTCGTCGCCCGCCAGCTCGAACTGAGCGACGTGCGTCAGCTCGTGCGCCACGAGGCGCAGCCATTCCACCCGCGCCTTTGCCGCACGCGAGTTCAGCAGCACGCGGCCGGGGCGGGCGAGGCCGACGGCAAAGCCGGCCAGCTCGTCCACGCTCTGCGGGCTGACCCACGCTTCGTCGAGCAATCCCTGGCGGAACGTCTCGCGCGAGTCGTAGATGAACACGCCCACGCTGGCGGGCAGCGGCAAGCCGATCTCCTGGGTGAGGATGGTCTTCACGGTTTCCACGTCCTCGCGCGGACCGGCGTACGCGGAGGTGGCGGCAAGGAGCGAGACGAGGGCGACGATGGCCAAGCGGCGGATCAATTGAACCATCCGTCGCGCGTGATCGTGGCCTGAAGCTCCGCGATGTGCGCGCGCTCGCGCACGAGCAGCGCGCGGGGGCCGTCACTACGTTCGTTGCGCTCGAGGCGTCTGAGGATGAGGGCGACACGGAGGTACGGAAGCTGCCAGCCCGGGACCCTGCGTCTTTTTATCATCTGGTCCGTGTAAAGCAACCGGACTGCCATACCGATTAGCCACTAAGCTAGCGTCATTCCTCACGATGTAGACAATGCAGGCACCCGGGCTCCGGGAGTTCCTCCGTCTGCCCGGGAGGTTCTCCCGGTATCGATTGTCACGGCCTGAGGCTCGGCGGGGCCCCGGCGAAGCCGGGGTCCTCGGTGGGCTAACGCGCGGCGGCGGCGGTAAGGGCGGCGAAGAGGCTGCGGGCGGCGGGATCGTGTTCGATGAGGTCTTCGGGATGCCACTGGACCGCCACCACGAAGCGGTCGCCCTCCATCTCGACGGCCTCGATGACCCCGTCCGGAGCCCACGCGACGTCCTTGAGGCCCACGGCCAGCCGCTTGATCGCCTGGTGGTGGAAGCTATTCACCTCGATCTCGGGTCCGCCGACGATCGACGCCAGGCGCGTACCTTCCCCCATCACCTTGACGGCGTGCGTGGGCTGAGCACGCGGCTCCTTCTGGCTGTGAGTGACCGGACTGGGCTTGTCCGTAGGCAGGTCCTGGTACAGCGTGCCGCCGAGCGCGACGTTGAGTACCTGAAGGCCGCGGCAGATGGCGAGCAGTGGCACACCGTCGCCGAGAGCGCGCTCCACGATCTCGAGCTCGAGCGCGTCGCGCAGCGGCGACACCTCGATGAGCGCGGGATAGGCGGACTCCTGAAAGTGCGCGGGGTCGATGTCACCGCCGCCGGTGAGCAGCACGCCGTCCAGGCGCTCCCACAGCGCACGCCGCGCCCGCTCCGACAGGTACGGTGGCAGCAGTACGGGAATGCCGCCCGCGCCCTCGACCGCGCGCAGGTACGAGGCGTTGACGTACGCGCGCTCCGGAGACTTGTCGACGGTCACGGACGTGGTGATGCCGATGAGCGGGGCCGGCATGTATGCAGACTAGCACGGGTTTCGGGGTTATCATGACCCCATGACCCTCGACTCCGTCACCTCCCAGGAAGGATCCAAAGGGCATCGTCCCACCGCCACCGTGCAGTCAATAGGTACGCACTGGGCAGTGGCCGCCGGTCACTCGCTGGCCTCGGAGGCAGCGGCGCGCGTGCTGGCGGCGGGGGGCAACGCTATCGACG
>JBKKCN010000510.1:0-8887 GCA_046712525.1 Candidatus Rokuibacteriota bacterium | reverse complement strand
GACCAAGTACCTCATCGAGGTGGGTTACGCGCCCGTCGTCGCTGCGTATGCGCTCGGCTTCGTGGGTCTCGCCGGCGTCGTCGGCCAAATCGGCCTTGGCCACCACTCCGCCCGGATCGGGCGGGAGTGGGTGTGGACGATCTCGTGCGCCGGGTATGTCATCTGCTACGCGATCCTCCTTCTCATGCGCCAGGATCCGACGCCGGGGCTCTTGTATGCGATGGTTCTCTCTCAAGGCGCGCTCGGCTATGGCATGTCGTCGGTATACGGCGCCATCCCCGCCGAGCTCTTCCAGGGCAAGCACTACGGCTCCGTCTTCAGCGTCCTCAGCGTCGCCTCCGGCCTCGGCTCGGGCCTGGGACCGTGGATGGCGGGCGCCGTCTATGACCGCACGGGCAGCTACGCGCCCGCCTTCTCCCTGCTCATCGCCATCACCGTGGTGTCGATGGTGGCCATCTGGCTGGCAGCGCCGCGCAAGGTGCGCGCGGTGGCCGGACGCATCAGGCGGTCGTGACCGCCGTGGTGACGGCGGGTGTGACGCCGTAGACGAGCACAGGCGCGGCGCGCCCCCGCACGGTGCGCTCGCCGAGGTCTTCGACGACGTAGCCGGCGCGCTCCTCGAGCCGCGCGAGGGCGTCCGCGGACACGATGAACGAGCGGTCGAGGTCGCGGGCAAGCTGCTCCAGGCGCGAGGTGGTGTTCATGACGTCGCCGTGGAAGACGATCTCGCGCTTGGTCTTGCCCACCTCGCCGCTGATGACCGGGCCGGCATGCAGCGCCCCCCGCACGCGCGGGGCGAGGCCGAACTCACGCTCCAGCCTCGCTTCCGCCGCCGCCAGCGCGGCCGCGATGGCCAGGAAGCAGCGGACGGGACGCGCGTCCCGGCGTCCCTCGTCCACAGTCCACGTGACCACGATCTCGTCGCCGACGTACTGGTAGACCTCGCCGTCGTGGTCGTCGATCACATCCGACGCGAGGCCGAACACAATGTTGAGAAAACGATGGACGGCGGGGGCGCCCACGCGCTCCGCGAGCGCGGTGGAGCCAACGATGTCCACGAAGAGGAAGAAGCGCTGCTCGTGGCGCGGCCGGTGATAGCGGCCGAGCACGATGTTGCGCAGCGTGCGCGTGCCCACGAGCTGGCTCATCTGCAGCACGAAGATCGTCACGAAGGTGGCGCCGACCCCGAACACGACGGACAGGGGCGCGAGCGGGATTTCACCCGGGGACCGCCCCGGCAGGCCGAGCACGCGGATGCCGAGGTCGCCCATCTGCACGGCGACGATCACGGCGCCGTACACGATCGCCTTCACCAGCACCGTGACGAGGAACGGCGCCTGCTCCAGACGGTAGCCGAGGCGGCTGCGCGTCAAGAAGATCTCCATGGCGGAGATCGTGCCCGCGATCGCCGCGCCGTGGATGATGCCGATGAAGGCGCCGAGGCGCGGACCGCTGCCAGCGACGAGGCCGGCGAGCGGTCCGTAGATGGCGCCGGCCAGAACCCCGGACAGCGTGAAGGTCACGAATGCGCGCAGCCGACGCCTGGTGCCGGGACGCATGGCCCGGGCCGCCGGCGTCAGAAGATCGCGAGGGGGTGTGCGGGGGCGCCCGTGCTTCCGACGATGCGGATCGGCGTGGCCGTGAAGAGGAACTCGTTACGGTGCTCTTCCGCGCACGCCTTCACGAGCCGCTCGGGATAGGTATTGTCCACGAGGGCAAGACCCAGGAACGGGATGGCGAGGTGGACCCCCATGCCGAAGCCGGCGTAGCCGATGGGCCGCTCGTCCATCATGTCCCACGAGATGGCCGCAATGTCCTTCTCACGGAACCACTCGAGACAGGACAGGTGCAGTCCCGGGTGCGGCGACACGCGCGGCACCCACTCCGGATGGGCGCGCTGGAACGGCTCCTGCCCGCCGCGCACGACGACGACGTCGCCGGGCTCGATTCTGACGCCCGCGCGCTTCGCCACCTCGTCCAGCTCGCGCGGCGTCACGGGATTACCGACGGTCACGAAGCCTTCCTTGCGTCCGGCCGCCACGTCGAGCAGCACGCCGCGCGAGGTGATGCCGTCGAAGAGCGGATCGATGGGGCACCAGGTGGCACCCGCCGCCGTCAGGCTCTGCATGAAGGGACGGCCGTTGTAGAGCTCGCCGTCCCACGCCACGTGGCACAGCGCGTCGATGTGCGTGATCGAGTAGCCGTGGTAGACGAGGTCGAAGCGGTCGAGCACCACGTCGGCGCGCTCGCGGTTCGAGGGAAAGGTGGCGTGGTACATGAGCGCGGGCTGCGGCCCGATGTCGCGCGCGAGCGAGACGGTGCGACCCGTGCGCACGAGCGCCTGCGCAGCCGCACGCCGGGCGGCCGTGATGAGGTTCACAGTGCCGACCTGGTCGTCGTGCCCCCAGCGGCCCCAGTTGTTGATCGACTTGAAGTACCCTTCCACCCGGTCCTGCGTGACCACGGTCGCGTCCGCCATCGCTATGTCCTCCGTAGCTGTTCGAGTAACGCTTCGCCTTCGGGCCAGGGCCCGAAGCCGGCATCCGTGTTGATGTGACCGCGAGGCCCGATGTCCACGAAGCGGCTTCCCCACACATCGGCGAGCGCGCGCGCGTAGGCGAGATCACTGAACATGTCGTCGGCGCTCGCCACCACGATACTCGTGAAGGGCAGGCGCGCGCGCGGGACGGGAACGAAGCCCTCGATCACCGGGGGAAAGTCGATCCGCTCCACGTCGGGCGGCGCCACCAGCAGCGCGCCTGTGATGGGCAAGCCGAGGGAGGCCGCGTGCGCCACCGCGTGACCGCCAAGACTGTGCGCGACGAGCACCACCGGACCGGCGACTTCACGCACGGCGTCCGCGAGCGCGTCCACCCACACGGTGCGCACGGCATACTCCCAGTCACGCTGCTTGACGCGGCGAAATCCGGGATGCGCCGTCTGCCAGAGCGTCTGCCAGTGGCCCGGCCCGGAATCTCCCCAGCCTGGAACGATCAACACCGTGGGCGTCATGAGTGGCTGGCATACTATGCCACGATGAGGTGGCCGTGATCCGCACCATGTGCCCGATGAACTGTCACCCCACGCTGTGCGGGATGCTCGTGCAGATCGAGGACGGCCGCGTGACGAAGGTGAGCGGCGATCCCGACAATCCGGACAGCGCGGGATTCCTGTGTATTCGCGGCCACGCCTCGCGCGAGATCATCGGCAACCCGGCGCGCCTGCTCCACCCGCTCGTGCGCGCCCGGCGCGGCGACGATTTCCGTCGCGCGAGCTGGGACGAAGCGCTCGGCCTCGTCACCGAGCGCATGCGTGCGGCGGGCCCGCAGACGGTGGGCGCGTGGTCCGGACACGGCCTCTTCGCCAACAACTACGGCACCCGCATCGCCTCCCAGCTCCTGCGCCGCTTCTCCAACCTGTACGGCTGCCAGTGGTGGAGTCCCACCATGATCTGCTGGGGCCTCGGCGCCTTCGGCCTCGGGCTCACGGGAGTCCTGGAGACGAACACGAAGGAGGACATGGGCGAACACGCGCAGATGATCGTCCTGTGGGGCGCCAATCTCGCCTCGCAACCGAACACGGGACGCCACCTCGCGGCGGCGCGCCGGCGGGGTGCCCATATCACGACGATCGACATCAGGCAGACGGAAGCGTCGGCGCAGTCCGACGACACGCTGGTGATCCGTCCGGGGACGGATGCCGCGCTCGCACTGGCGCTGATGCACGTGATCATCGAGGACGGCCTCCACGACGCGACCTTCGTGGCGCGCCACACCCTTGGCTTCGAAGCGCTCGCCGCCCACGTGCGCGCGTGCTCACCCGCGTGGGCGGCATCCATCACCGGGATTTCGGCGGATCATATTGTGGCGCTCGCGCGCCGCTACGCGGCGACGAAGCCGGCGATGATCGTGCTCGGCGGCAGCTCGATGCACAAGGGCGACCACGGCTGGCAGGGCGCGCGCGCGGTGGGCTGCCTGCCCGCCCTCACCGGCAACCTCGGCATCCCGGGCGGCGGCCTCGGACCGCGCCACGGCAGCGCCACGCACGGCCAGGGGCTGAACCACGACATGCTCGCGATCGACCGGCGCCCACCCGGCCGCTACATCGCCAACCAGATGCCGCGCATCACGGAGGCGCTGCGCGACGGTCAGGTGCGGGCGCTCCTGCTGCTCGGGACCGACATGCTGTCGTCCTACGCCGACGCGGGCGCGGTGGAAGAGGGCCTCGCGCGCGCGGAGCTCGTGGTGAGCTACGACCTCTTCCTCAACGACACCGCGCGCCGCTTCGCGGACGTCGTGCTGCCGGCCACGGCGTGGCTGGAGGAGACGGGCTGCAAATCCACCAACACGCATCTCTACCTGATGCCGAAGATGCTGGAGCCCGCAGGCGAGACGCGCTCGGCGACGTGGCTGCTGCGGGAGCTCGCGAGACGGCTCGAGGTGACGGACTTCTTTCCGTGGGCGAGCGACGAAGGCGTGATCGACGCCATCCTCGATCATCCCGCCACGGGCCACGCCACGGTGGCCGCGCTGCGTGCCGAAGGCGGCATGCGCGCCCTGAACATCTCGCACGTCGCCTACCCGACGCTGAAGTTCGACACACCCTCCGGCAAGGTCGAGTTCCTCTCCGAGCGTGCGCGCGCCCTGGGCCTGCCCGCGCTGCCCGTGCACGAGGACGCGCCCGCGTCGTCCTACCCGCTCGCGCTTCGCCAGGGACGCACACTCACCGCCTTCCACGGCTTCTACGATCACGGCCGCGCGCTCCCCACGCTCGCGCACGCGGATCCGGAGCCGTACGTGTGGATCTCGCTCGCGGACGCGGGCGCGCGGGGCCTTACCGACGGCGCCGGCGTGCGCCTTCACAACGAGCGCGGAGAGATGCTCGCCCGCGCCCGGGTGACGGACAAGATCCCGGCGGGAACGGTCTGGATGCGCGACGGGTGGGCCGGCCTCAACACATTGACGTCGGGCGCACCCGTGCTCAGCGACGAGGCCGTGGACATCTTCGCGTTCTCCGCCGGTCAGGCGTCGTTCGAGGCGCGGGTGGAAGTCTCCGCGGCCGGGGTCAGGCTTTGACTTCTAAACATTTCGCTGAAACATGCCTTCTCGCCACGGGGTATGCCAGCCGCGCTTGATCGACCGTGAGCCGACGCCCCCGAGCATCATCACCCGACTCGTCCGGCAACGAATGGCTGACTCCCTCGGGACTCTTCGCGGATGTTCAGAAGTCAAAGCCTGACCCCACCCTCCCCACCCTACCTAGCCAGTGTGAGCGGCACGCCCCTTGCTTTGTTCTTTTTGCAACTACTTCGAGGAGGTTCTGCCAATGAGACGGGCTGCGGCGATGATCGGGGCGGTGTTGTTCGTGGGTCTGGGTGTGGCGGGATGCGAGCAGGGACCAATGCAGAAAGCGGGAGAGAAGATCGACAAGATCACCGATCAGGACAAGGTCATCGGCAAGGGTCCGGTCGAGAAGGCTGGCAAGGAAGTCGACAAGACCGTCCGCGACCTCAAGCGGTAGTTTCCCAGCCCCGCCTGCCGGCGGGGCTGCGTCGAGCCATGGGATTCCTCCTGTCGTGATACAAATGCCGCACGATATATCCGGTGACAGGAGGGATTTGACCATGGCGTTGACTCTCGCAGAAGCCAATCAGGTCGTGGAAGGCGCGCTCGCGAAGGCCAAGGAGCTGAACATCCGAATCAGCGTCGCGGTGTGCGACGCGGGCGGCCGGCCGGTGGCCTTCAATCGCATGGACGGCGCCATCTGGGCCGGCGCCTATGGCTCCCAGGGCAAAGCGATCGCATCCGTCGCCTTCGGGCGGGCGAGCGGCGAGCTGCAGGAGCGCGCCGGTACTCCGATCATCCAGGGCATCGCCGCCGCCGAAGGCGGGCACATGATCCCCAGCCAGGGTGCGGTGCCGATCATCCGCAACGGCGTGGTGGACGGCGCGTGTGGCGTCGGAGGCGGTACCGCCCAGCAGGACGAGGACTGCGCGCGCGCCGGCGTCGCCAAGCTGTAGAGTTCGCGCCGCGGTGACGACACGTCCGTCGATCTTCTATGGCTGGTGGGTGGTGGCGGGCTTCTCCGTCATGACGTTCACCTCCACCGGCATCCGCCACGCCGTGGGCCCGTTCCTCAAGCCGATCGTGGCCGACCTCGGCCTCGACCGCGCCAGCTTCTCGCTCGTGATCGCGGTGAGCCTCCTCCTCTACGGCGTCTTCATGCCGATCGCGGGGATGCTGCTCGACCGCTTCAGCGTGCGCGCGGTCACCTCGGTCGGCACCGTGCTGCTGGTGATCTCGCTGGTGCTGACGGCGTGGGTCAGCAATTTCTGGGAGTTCGCCGTCGTCTACGGCGTGCTCGTGCCGCTCGGCCTTGCCGGCACCGGGCCCGTGATCGCCTCCGGCGTCGTGGCGCGCTGGTTCAGCAAGCGTCGCGGCACCGCGCTCTCCGTGCTCGGCAGCGCGTCGATGACCGGGATGAGCCTGCTCGTGCCCGCGGTGACGTGGCTCATCATCACGACGGGCTGGCGCATGACCTACGTGCTGATCGCGGGCGGCGTCCTCGTCGTCATGCTGCCGCTCTGCCTGTGGGTCGTCCGCGACTCGCCGGAATCGATGGGGCTCGCTGCTGACGGCGGCGCGGCACCCGCGGGCGGCAGCGCCACCGGGGCCGAGCGCGTGAGCGCCGGCGAGGCGGTGCAGACGCTCGCCTTCTGGCAGCTCGCAGGCTCGTTCTTCACGTGTGGATTCTCGATGGCCCTGCTCTCCGCGCACGGGGTGCCGATGCTCACGGACCACGGCTACTCGCCGATGTTCGCCTCGTGGGCGCTCGGCGTGCTCGGCGGCTCGAGCATCGGCTTCACGGTGATGCTGGGCGCGATCTCCGACCGCCTCGGCCGCCGCCCCGTGCTCGCCGCCATCTACTTCGGCCGCATCTTCATCTTTGCGGGCTTCTTCCTCATCCGGGACAACCCGGCCGCGATGCTCGCGGTGGCCGTGCTCGGCGGCATCACGATGGCGGGCACGGGCTCGATGACGTCCGCGCTCACCGCCGACATCTACGGCCGCTTCTCCGTCAGCCGCGTCTTCGGGCTGATGTTCCTCGTGCACCAGACGGGTTCGGCGCTGGGGTCGTGGCTCGCGGGCGCCCTCTTCGAGACGACGGGCGGCTACGGCCCGGCGTTCGTGATGGCGTGCCTGTTGCTCGCGGGCGCGGGGGTGACCGCGCTCAAGATCGACACGGGCGCACGACGGATCTGGCGCGCCGCCACCGTCTCCGCAGCGGACTGACGACCCTCACGGCGGGGGTCCTCCTCGCCGTGCCGCCACGTGGCGCTCCAGCTCGTCGAGCGTCCGCGGCCAATCCTTCTTCAGCAGCCGCGAGAGCCCACGGTCCGCGAGCAAGCGGTCGCCGGTCTGGCAGCGTGGACAATAGTTGGTCTCGTTCTCCGCGTAGACGATGCGCTGCACGGGCGCGCCGCAGTCGGGGCACGGCTGGCGGAAGCGGCCGTGCACGGCCATGTCGGGGCGGAAGGCGGTGACGCCCTCGGGAAAACCGCCGCCGGCCTCGCGGCGCAGGCGCTCGATCCAGTCGGTGAGCGTCGCGCGCGTCGCCTCGAACAGGCGCTGCGTCTCCTCGGCAGACAGCACGCGTGTCAGCGTCACGGGCGACAGCCGCGCCCGATGCAGGATCTCGTCCCCGTACGCGTTGCCGATGCCGGAGAAGATCGTGGGGTCGGTGAGCGCGCGCTTGAGCGTGTGGCTCTGGGCGGTGAGCGCCGTGCGGAACTCGTCGAAGCCGGCCGTGAGCGGCTCCAGTCCGCCGGGATCGTGCTCGGCCAGCGCCGCCTCGCCGCGCACGAGGTGGATGGCGGCGCGCCGCTTCGTTCCCGCCTCCGTCATGACGAGCGTGCCGGTGCTGAAGTCGAACGCCGCCATGCCGATCCTGCCCGGCGGCTTTGCGCCGGCGGCCTTCCAGTGCAGCCGCCCCGCGATCATCAGGTGGATGACGACGAAGCGCTCGCCCGCCAGCGCGAGCACGATCCGCTTGCCGAGACGCCGCACCTCGGTCACCGTGCGGCCGACGACGTCATCGACGGGCGGATCCACCGAGCGCAGGATGAAGGGCGTGGCGAAGCGGACGTGTTGAAGGTCAGCATCGACGACACGCTCGCGCAGCGCCTCCACGTACACGGTCACGTCCGGCAGCTCAGGCATCGATCATCGCTGGACGGAAGGGACCCAGGCCGTGGTGCGGCCGCCGATGGTGTCGTGGCGAATCTTCTCGCCGCGGCCTGTTCTGGCCTTTTCGTTGCGGCCCCAGCGGTCGTGGAAGAGCCACCAGCTGGGGTAGCGGTCGCTGTCGGAGCCCAGGCGCACGGCGGTGGCGATCACCGATTGGATCTTGGTGCGCAGGCGGGCGAGCTCGGGTGGGGTGAGCGTGCCGGCGCGGCGGTGAGGGGCGAGGCGAGCCTGGTAGAGGACCTCGTCGGCGATCCAGTTGCCCACGCCGGCCGCGAACGATTGATCCAGCAGCAGTGCCTTCAGGGGCGCGGAACGGCCGCGAAGCAACGCCCGGAATTCTGCGAGCGACGGCACGGCGTGGAGCGCGTCGAAGCCGAGGAGACTGACGGGCGGCTCGTGGGGCGGATCGTGGCGCAGGCGGATGCGTCCGAGGCGGCGGCCGTCGGCGATGGCGAGCTCGCCGCCGTCGTCGAACGTCAGGTGCAGCTTGGTGAAGCGCGGCGGCCACTGCGGTGGCTTCTTCTTTTTGCCGCTCGAGATCAGCTTGACCGTGCCCGCCCCCGGCGTGTGGAAGCCGCCCGTCATCCCGAAGTGGCACGTGAGCCAGGGGCGGCCGTCGAGCTCGAACCAGAGGTGCTTGC
>JBKKCN010000509.1:0-2575 GCA_046712525.1 Candidatus Rokuibacteriota bacterium | reverse complement strand
ACGGTGGACGGAGGGATCTGAAAGCGCACGAAGTCGATGCGGCCGCCGGGGGCTTCAGGTACCAGGCTTTTCCAACGGGCGGGGTGTTCACCGCCAGCACCCTCGCCGCGGCGCAGGATGCGAATGCGCGGCGCCGGACCCATGCCCCCGTCGATGAGAGCAGCGGCGCTCACCCCCAGCGACTGGGCGAGCCGCACCACGGTGGTGACGGTCGGCGACTTAGTTCCGCGCTCGATGTCGGAAATCATCGAGGATGAGATGCCGCTGCGCGCGGCCAGTGTCCGCAAGCTCAAGCCAGCCGCCCCGCGCTGCTGCTTGATAGCACGACCCGTGCGGAGCTTGACTTCGTCCTCTAAAGTTGACACCGTGTCCTCCATAGTGCACCAACCAGCCTATCCAAGCAAAGGAGTAGAGGCATGGACAAGACCAAGTTCGAGGCGGACCTGCGTAGCGACGGCTATCGGGTGGTGAACAGCAGCTTGACGCCGAACCGGGCAGTGCCCAATCACTGCCATGACTTCGACGCCAAGGCATTGGTCTTGGGTGGCGAAATCACCATCACCTGTGACAACACCCCAGTCACCTATCGTACAGGGCAATGTTTCGAGGTGCCCGCGGGCTGCATGCATACTGAGCATGTTGGCCCGGAGGGTGTTGCCTTGCTGTCAGGCCGACGCCGCAACGGCGGCCCGCTCACCCGCGAGGCCTTCGAAAGCGACCTGCGCCGGGAGGGTTTCGAAGTCATCCATGGGGGGCAGAAGGCCGGCGTTGCGGAAGAAATGCACGCGCACGATTTCGATGCGCGGATCATGGTGCTGGGTGGTGAGATCACCGTCACACGAGACGGTAAGCCTGCAACATTCAAGGCTGGCGATTGCTGCGAAATAGCCGAGGGATGTCAGCACACCACGATGGTGGGGCCAGAAGGCGTCGCCTATCTTGTGGGAAAGGTCTATCGCCGGGCATCCGTCAACTAGAGTATGGGCATTAGAGCGGTTCGAGGCTGAGATCTACAGCTGACACTGGTATCCACTTGTTTGAGAGCGTGATCCACGCATCTGGCGATGCCGCCTCCAGCGATCACGCTCTAGACCCGAGTTGCCGTGACTGTGAGGGGCACTCGGGTCTAACTCATTTGGCTCTTCGGGAGTCGTGTGGGTAGGGATGGTCGGCAGCTATGCTCCGATCCAGGAGGATCAGGGCTATGCGCGACATCGAGCTGTATCGGGCACTCCTGGGGCTGACCGCGCCGTGGACGGTGGCCGGCGTCGACGTGGACATGGCGGGGCAGCGGGTAGTGGTGCGGGTGGACGCGGGAGCGGGGCCGTACCCGTGTCCAGAGTGCGCGACACCGGGGCCTCGCTATGACGGCAAGTCCCGCCGCTGGCGCCATCTCGACACGATGCAGTTCACGACGTGGATCGAGGCCGACGTCCCGCGGGTCGAGTGCGCTACGCACGGGGTCAAGCAGCTCCGGGTGCCGTGGGCCGAGCCGGGCTCGCAGTTCACCGCGTTGTTCGAACGGCTGGCCATTGATCTGCTGCGCGAGTGCTCGATCACGGGGGCGGTTCGGCTCCTGCGTATCAGCTGGGACGAGGGCTGGGGCATCAAGGGGCGGGCAGTCAAACGGGGCCTGGCGCGCCGGGGCCACGACGTGGTCGCCCGGCTCGGGGTCGACGAGAAGGCTATCGCCAAGCGGCACCGCTACCTGACCATCGTGGCGGATCTGGAGCGGAGCCGGGTGCTCTACCTGGCCGACGACCGCAAGCAGGCGAGTCTGGACGGCTTCTGGGCGACCCTGACGCCGGCCCAGCGCGACGGCATCAGCGCCGTCGCCATGGACATGTGGGAGCCCTACGTGCAGTCCACGCGCGCGCACTTGCCCGAGGCGGACGCCAAGATCGTGTTCGACAAATTCCATGTGGTCAAGCACCTGCACGACGCCGTCGATCACGTGCGGCGGGGCGAGCATCGCGCCCTCAAGCGCGCCGGCGACGCGCGGCTCACGGGATCCAAGTATCTGTGGCTCCGCCGGCCCGCGGACCTGCCGCCGGAACAGCGCCTCGTCCTCCGGGCCCTGCAGCGAGAAGATCTCAAGATCGGGCGCGCCTGGGCGCTCAAGGAGCGCTTCCGCCTCTTCTGAGAGTACCGCTATCCCGGGGCGGCCCGGACCTTCTTCACGCGCTGGTACTGGCGCGCGACCCATAGCCGGCTCAAGCCGATGTGGCCAAGCTGATCCAGCGCCCTCTGGCGAACCGGCTCACCTACCTGCGCCAGCGCCTGACCAATGCGGGCCTCGAGGGACTCAACGCCGTCATCCAAGGGATCAAGAAGACGGCCCGTGGGTTTCGCAATGCCGAGCACTTCAAGACGGCCATCTACTTCCACTGCGGGGGTCTTGACCTCTACCCACACGAAACCCGGTAGAGCCGATTTTTTTAAGACCGAGGGACCCTGGCGAGATGACGCACTGCGGCGGGTCAAAGAGGCGCGAGCGCGGCCCAGCTCCCAATCCCCTATGAAACGGCCGATTAGCCCCCGGCCGCCCCGATGAGCCCCACCATGACGCCCGAGG
>JBKKCN010000508.1:0-11674 GCA_046712525.1 Candidatus Rokuibacteriota bacterium | reverse complement strand
CGGGCGCCAGCCCTTCGGCGGCTGGAAGGCCTCGTCGGTGGGGCCGGGGGCGAAGGCGGGCGGCCCCAACTACGTCCTGCAGCTCGCGCACTGGCGCCAGGTCTCACATCCCGCCCGCGACGACGATGAGTCGTTCCCGGAGCCGATCGCCACGCTGCTCGAGCAATGCCTGGCGCAGGTGTCCGACACCGGCGCGGCCGCCCTCGTGCGGGCGAGCGCAACGAGCTACGCGCGTGCGTGGCGCCGGCATTTCAGCCTTGAGCACGATCCCAGCGCGATCCCGGGCGAGCGGAACGCCTTTCGCTACCGGCCATGCCGCCGCATGATCGCGCGGGGGACGACCGCGCGTCCCGCCGCGGCCGCCGCGTTGTGTCAGGTCATCCTGGCGGCCGCGGTCGTCGGCACGCCGCTCACGGTGAGCTTCTCACCGGAATCACGGCCCTGGTCGTGGCTGGCGCAGTGTAGCGGAGTGCAGCTCGGGATGGAGACGGAGGCCGGGTTCGTGGAGCGCCTCGCCCATCCGGAGGATGTGGAGCGCGTGAGGGTGTGGGAGCCGATCTCGACCGCGGCCCGCGCCGCCGCCAACGCCACCGGCGTCACCGTCATCGACGCGCCCGTCGTCGCCAACGGACGCCTGGAATTGCGCTGGTACCTCCGGGAGCAGACCGTTTCCCGCGTCCTCCACCGTTATGGCAGCGTGGTCTGATCACGTGGGGGGCCCCGACATGGCCCCCCACACCCCCCAACGCTCGGAGCGCCCCGGGAAACCCGTGGCGCTCCTCGATCGCGCTGACTGCCCGAGTGAGCGGTGCCCTTGACGGGCTCCCATTGCTGACGCACGATCGCAGCTCCATGGTGAGCGACGTTCGAGTGCGCCCCGCCCGCGCGGCCGACGCCACGATCCTGGCGGACATGGCGAATGACCTCAACGACCACGTCGGGGTCAAGGGCCGGCCCTTCACGCCCGAGCGAATTCGGGCGGACGGCTTCGGACCGCAGGCCGCCTTCACACCGATGATCGCCGAGGTCGACGGGGCGGTGGCGGGCTATGTCTTTTTCAGCCCGGGCTACAACACGGACGTGGCGGCGCGCTCGATGTGGCTCCACGACCTCTTCGTGATGCCGGCGGCTCGCGGCCGAGGGGTGGGCTACGCCCTCATGGCGGCGGTGGCCGCCGAAACGCTGCGCGCCGGCTGCGTGTCGCTGGAGTGGGGCGTACACACGGCGAATGCCGGCGCCCTCGAGTTCTACCGGCGCGTGGGCGCCGCCAGCGCGGAGGTGCGCATCATGGGCGTCGACGGCGAGCGCCTGCATGCTCTCGCCGGCGCGGCCCCGTGATGGCCACCGACCTCCACGACCTGTCGATCGCGGAGCTGTCCGGCCTCATCGCGGCACGCAAGCTCTCGCCTGTCGAGCTGGTGGACGCGCTCATCCATCGTGCCGAGGAGCACGACGGGCAGACGCACGCGTTCCTCACGCGCACCTTCGACCTCGCCCGGCAGCAGGCGCGCGCGGCGGAGGCCGAGATCGCGGCGGGCCGCTATCGCGGCGCGCTGCACGGCATCCCCTTCGGGCTCAAGGACATCTACGACACGCGCGAGATCCTTACCTCCGCTCACTCACGCGTCTTCATCGACCGCGTTCCTCGCGAGGACGCCACCGCGACGACGAAGCTGTACGAGGCCGGCGCCGTGCTGCTCGGCAAGCTCGCCACGCACGAGATGGCGCACGCGGGCCCGTCGTTCGATCTCCCGTGGCCTCCCGCCCGCAACCCGTGGAACCTCGCTCACTTCACCGGCGGCTCCTCGACGGGATCGGGAGCGGCGGTAGCGGCGGGCATGGTACCGGTGGCGCTCGGCTCGGACACCGGCGGATCGATCCGCGGTCCCGCCTCGCACTGTGGCGTCGTCGGTCTCATGCCCACGTTCGGCCTCGTGAGCCGCGCGGGCGTCATCACCAACTCGTACACGTTCGACCACTGCGGCCCGCTCGCCCGCAGCGTCGAGGACTGCGCCATCGTGCTGCAGGCGCTCGCGGGCCACGACCCGAAAGATGCGGGCAGCCTGCACCGGCCTATCCCGTCGTATCGCGACGCGCTCGACGGAGACCTGAAGGGCCTCAGGATCGGAGTGCTCCGTCACCACTGGCAAGACGACATCCCCGCCTCCGACGACGTCCGCACGGCGATGGACGCCGCGCTCGATGTCCTGCGCCGGTTGGGCGCCCACCTCGAGGACTGTCGCGTGCGGCCGCTCGCCAGCTATTACGACGTCAAGATCATCATCGCGGAGAGCGAGATCTTCAGCGTGCACCAGAAGAACTTGATCGCGCGCCCCAAGGACTTCGGCGCCGACTTCCGGTCGCGCGTGCTGCCGTCCGTGCTCTTCACGGCCCACGACTACGTCCAGGCCACGCGCGAGCATCGCCGCATGATGATGGAGATGGAGCCGCTCTATTCCAGATTTGACGCCTTCGTCACCGCGGGCCTGGGCGAGGCGCCGCGGCTGACCGATTACCGCAGCGTCACCTTCTGGCAGAAGCCGAGCCTGCTCACCGCGTGGAACGTCACGGGCCAGCCCGTCCTGCAGCTTCCCAATGGCTTCGGCAGGAACGGCCTGCCGCTCGGCATGCAGATCCTCGGCCGCCCATTCGGCGAGACGACCATCCTGCGCGTCGGGTATGCGTACGAGCGGGCCACCAACTGGCACACGCGGCATCCGACGCTCGTGCGCGGCGTGGCGGCGCCAGACGTCGTGCCCCCGCCGATTCTCTCGGGTGGCGCCGATCACGTTGACGCGGACACTCGCGATCTCTGCGTGAAGGCCGCGAGACGTGCCGGCCTCCAGCTCGACGATCTGATGCTGGCGCAGCTCCTGGAGGGAGCGCCGTACGCCCTCGGCATGGCGCAACGACTTCGCCGCGACCACGACGTTCAGCACGAACCCGCGAACGTCTTCAGCTTTCCCCCGTCCACGCTCTGATGACAACGGTAGAGACAGCGCTGGGGGCGGTGGCCACGGCCGACCTTGGCCCCACGCTGATGCACGAGCACATCGTCACGCGCTCCCCCGGCGTGCAGGAGAACTGGCCCCACCTCTGGGACCGCAACGGCATCCTCGCCATCGCCGAGCGGAAGATGGCCGACCTCTACGGCCGGGGCATCCGGACGATCGTCGACCTCACCACCGTCGATCTGGGCCGGGACATCGGCCTCATCGTCGACGTGGCCCGCCGCGCGCGCGTGCACGTGATCGTCGCCACCGGCGTGTGGTGGATGCCCCAGCGGTACTTCACATCCCACGGCATCGACGAGGTGGCGGAGCTGTTCATCCGCGACATCACCCAGGGCATCGGGACCAGCGGCGTGAAGGCCGCCATCATCAAGTGCGCCACGGATACCGCCGGCGTGACCCCGGTGATCGACAACATTTTGCGAGCGTGCGCGCGGGCTCAGAAGGCCACCGGGGTGCCGATCTCGACGCACACCTGGGCCGCGGGCCGATCCGGCGAGGCGCAGCAGGCGATCTTCGCGCAGGAGGGCGTCGACCTCAGCCGCGTCATCATCGGCCACAGCGGCGACAGTGAGGACCTCGGCTATCTCCGCGGCCTGATGGAGCGCGGAAGCACGATCGGGATGGACCGCTTCGGTCTCGATCAGTTCCTGCCCGCTGCGAAGCGGGTGGAGGTGCTCGCCCGGCTGTGCGCCGAAGGCTACGCGGGCAAGATGGTGCTGTCGCACGACGCCAATTGCTGGACGGACATGCTCTCCGAGGACGACAAGCGCCGCACGCGGCCGCACTGGCATTACACGCACATCTCCGACGACATCCTGCCCGCGCTCCGAGTCGCCGGTGTCAGCGTGGATCAGATCGATCAGATGCTCCTGCGCAATCCCCGCGCGATCTTCGAGGCGCGGCGCGGCTCGACGCTCATCCCCTGACGACATCCGGAACGGACACGCTCGTGGTCGCAGCGGACGCGGCGATCGTCGACGGCGCGTCGCGCGGGCCGACGGCCGTCCTCGCCGTGGACGGCGAGATCGCGCGTGTGGGCGACCCGGCGGACATCGCGGCGGATCCGCGCGCGGTGGGGGCGCGCCACATCAACTGGTCGGGGCGCGCGCTCATCCCGGGCACCGTCAACGCCCACAACCACAGCTTTCAGTCGCTCCTGCGCGGCATCGGCGACGACCTGCCCTTCCTCGAGTGGCGCGAGCGCGCGCTCTACCGCTACTCCCCAGGCCTCGGTCCCGGCGAGATGGCCACCGCGGCGCTCTTCGCCTTCGGCGAGATGCTGCTGCACGGCGTCACCACCGTCTGCGATTTCTACTACGTCAATCGCCAGGCCAATGACAACGCGCGCGCCACCATCGACGCCGCGCGCCGGCTCGGCATCCGCATCGTGCTCGCCCGCTGCTTCTACGACTGGGACGGCGCGCCCGCCGCCTACCGCGAGGACGTCCGCGGCGCCGTCCGGAACTTCGAAGAGCTCCACCGCCACGCCGGTGATCCCGTGCGCCGCATGGTCTCCGTGCAGCCGGCGCCCCACAGCCTGCACGGGGCTTCGCCGGCCATGATCGAGGCGGGCGCCGGCTGCGCGCGCGACGCCGGTACCTCCTGGCACATCCACCTCGCCGAGGAGCGGCACCAGGTCGACGAGGCGCTCGCGCGCACGGGCGCCCGGCCCCTGCACGCCGTCGATCGCATGGGTCTGCTCGACGAACGCATGATCGCGGTGCACGGGTGCTGGTTCGACGACTCCGAGCGCGCGCTGATGGCCGAGCGCGGCGCCGCCCTTGCCTACTGCCCGGCCTCGAACATGTTCCTCGGGGACGGCGTCACGGACGTCGTCGACCTTCGGCGGCGCGGCGTCCCCGTCGCCCTCGGCACCGACGGCGGATGTTCGAACAGCCGCGTCTCCGTGCTCGACGAGATGCGCAGCGCGGCCCTTCTGCAGAAAGTCGCGCGGACCGATGGCCAGGCGATCACGGCGGAGGAGTGCTTTGCGATGGGTACCGAGCTCGGCGGCCGCGTGCTCGACGTGCCGGTGGGTCGCGTCGCCCCCGGCTTTCGCGCCGACCTCGTCGCGCTCGACCTCGGCGACCCGTCGCTGTGGCCGGTGCAGGCGCTGGCGAAGAACGCCGTCTACTCGCTGTCGGCCCGCGCCATCACCGACGTCGTCGTGGACGGCACCGTCGTCGTGCAGGACCGCCGGCTCGTCAGGGTGGATCAGCAGGAGATCGCGACTCGCGTGCGCGCCGTCACCGGCCAGTGGGGCCGCGCGTGAGCGTCCCCCGTTGACGCTGGCCGCCGCGCTGCAAATGCGTGACGACGAGGTCGTCGCGCTCGTGGGCGGAGGCGGCAAGACCACGGCGATGTTTCGCCTCGCCCGCGAGATGGTGGAAAAGGGTGGCAGCGCCATCACGACCACCACCACCCGCATCTTCGGCACGCAGATCGCGCTGTCGCCCGCGCACGTCCTCGCTGCCGACGCCACGCGCGAGCGGGTCGCCGCGGCGCTGGCCGCCTACGGGCAGGTGCTGGTCATCGGGGCCACGGATCCCGGCAGCGGCAAGGCGGAAGGTGTCTCGCTCGATCTCTTCCAGCGCCTGAGGGCCTGGTGCCCGGGCACCTGCATCGTGAACGAAGCCGACGGCTCTCGCATGCGCCCCTTCAAGGCGCCGGCGGCGTACGAGCCGGTGATCCCCGTGGAGACGACGCTGGTCGTTCCCGTGGTCGGTGCCGACGTCCTGGGTCAGCCCCTCGACGCCGATCACGTCCATCGTCCGGAGATCGTCAGCGCGCTGAGCGGCGCTCCGCTGGGAACGCCCATCACGCCGCAGATCGTGGCCCGTGTACTCGCCCACCCCGAGGGCGGACGCAAGGGCGTGCCCGCCGGCGCGCGCGTTGTCGTCCTCGTCAACAAGGTCGACCGGCTCTCCGACCGGTCAGCGGCGCACGAGACGGCCGAGCGCCTCCTGCGCGAGCCGGCGATCCACTCGGTCGTCCTCACCACGCTGCGCGGGGAGGCGCCTGTGATCGAGGTGTGCGGGCGATGACGCGCTCCGAGCCGGCGGACGTTCACGGATATTGCGCGCCCGGCTTCGAACCGCTGCGCGACGGGCTGTCCGAGATCCTCGCCGCGGGCTCCGAAGTCGGCGCCGCCCTCGCCGTCTACGTGGACAAGCACACCGTGGTCGACCTGTGGGGCGGCCACGAGGACGCTGCGAAGACGCGGCCGTGGAACGCCGATACCATCGTGAATCTCTATTCCGTCGGCAAAGCCGTCACCGCCGTCTGCGCGCTGCGTCTCGTGGATGCGGGCGCACTCGATCTCGATGTCCCGATCTGCCGCTACTGGCCCGAGTTCGCCAGGGCCGGCAAGGCGCAGATCCCGGTGCGCTTCCTGTTGACGCATCAGGCGGGCCTTCCGGCCGTTGGTCCCGCGCTTCCAGCGGGCGCGCTGCTGCAATGGGACGTCATGACCGAGGCGCTGGCGGCCCAGGCACCGTGGTGGCCGCCCGGCGAGCGCCACGGCTACCACGTGAACACTCAGGGGTTCCTGCTCGGCGAAGTCATTCGACGAATTACGGGGAAGACGCTCGGCACGTATCTGCGCGACGAGATCGCCGGTCCTGGCGGTATCGACTTCTTCATCGGCTTGGGTCCCGAGCTCGACGGACGCTGCGCCGACATGGTGCCGCCGGCGCCGAGTGCCGAGGCGGACGAGTTGAGGCGCCGGCTCTCCGCCGATCCCGCGACTCTCAGCGGCCTCGCGCTCATGCGCCTGCACGCCTATCGCAACCCGCCGGAGATGTTCGGGGCGGGACTCAATTCGCGGCAGTGGCGCGCCGCCGAAGTGCCGTCGACCAACGGCCACGGAAACGCCCGCGCGGTGGCGCGGCTCTACTCGGCGCTCGCCGGTGACGGCCGGCTCGGTGGTGTTCACATCCTCTCGCCGGACATCATCGCAAAAGCCATTCGGGAGCAGGTGTACGCGGACGACGTGGTGCTGCAACGGCCCACGCGCTTCGGGCTCGGATTCCAGCTCACCATGCCCGAGCGACGCCTGGGCCCGAGCGCTCGCGCCTTCGGGCACTTCGGCGCCGGCGGCTCGCTGGGATTTGCCGATCCCGACGCTCGCCTCGCCTTCGGCTACGCCATGAACCAGGGCCGTGCCGGCTGGCAGCACAAGCACGTGCGCCACCTCATCGATCTCGTGTACGCGGGGCTACAATATCGCCAATGACCGACACCACCCCGACCCCCTCACGCTTGTGGAAGCGCATGACCGCGGAGCAGCGGCTGGCGGCCGCGCACGCGCTCTGGCGCGACGATGACGCGAAGGACGATCAGGCCCAGGCGGCGGGCCTCATTGCCCAGCAGCTCAAGTTCCGGCTCAAGACCGTGAACGGCCTCGACAAAGATCGCAAGGCGCGGTACCTCGCCAGCGTGCCGAGCCTGCCGGAGACGATCGCCGCCCGCGCCCTCGTCCTGTATCACCTCGCGGAGCAGCGGCCGATGATGGGCGCGTTCCTCGACGCCCTCGGCATCACGCACGACAACGGCTTGATTCACGAGGACGCGGTGACGCCTGATCCAGCGAAGATCCCCGGGGCGGCCGCAGCGATCGCCAAGGAGTACCCGGCCCACGACGTCTCGCTCTACCTGAGCACGCTTCTCTTTCAGGATCCGGCGTCGTGGGGCGCGCTGCGCGAAGTGCCCGAAGTCGCGAAGGAGGCCCCATGACCCCAACGATCACGCTGCAGGTCTTTTCCGACTACGTCTGACCCTGGTGCTATCTCAGTACGGTTCGTATTGAGAAGCTCAGGGCCGAGCACAACGTGAAGGTGGAGTGGGTACACTTCCCGCTGCATCCGGACACGCCGGCGGAAGGCCGCGCGCTCGCGGATCTGTTTGCCGGGCGCAGCGCCGAGCAGCGCAAAGCCATGCACGCGCAGATGAAGGCGCGCATGGACGCCGAAGGGCTGCCGTACGGCGAGCGCACCATGACGTACAACAGCCGTCTCGCGCAGGAGCTGGGCAAGTGGGCGGACACCCAGCCGGGCGGTGAGGCCCTGCACGACGCCCTCTTTCGCGCCTACTTCGTGGACGCACGCGACATCTCGCAGCCCGCGGTGCTGCTGGAGATTGCCACGCAGGTCGGACTGCTGGCCGACGGCGCGCGCGAGGTGCTGGAGAAGCGAACGTTCAAGGACGCCGTCGACGCGGACTGGAAGCTTTCGCGGGAGTACGGAGTCACCGGCGTGCCCACGTTTGTCGCCGGGCGCCAGGGCGTCGTGGGCGCGCAGCCGTACGAGGTGCTGGAGCAGCTCGTGCGGGAGGCGGGGTCCTAGGCGCGCGACCGCTACTTGCCCCGCGACGGATATACGATGATGAAGTTCGCCTGGTTGGGCATCTTCACCTTCGGCAGCGTCTGCGCGTTCATCTCGTCGTTGTCGCCGATGATCCCGTTGAGATTGAGCAGGTACGCGGTCACCGCGTACACCTCGTTGTCGCTCAGTGAGTGCGGCTGGATGTAGGGCATCGAGCGGCGCACGTAGTCGAAGACGGTCGTCGCGTACGGCCAGTAACTGCCCACCGTGCGCACCGGCGCCTTGCTCGCGAGCGTTCCCTGGCCGCCCACCAGCCGGTCGTTCGGCTGCCCCGCGCCCTTCGCGCCGTGGCAGACCTGACACTTCTGCTCGTACACGATCGCCCCCGCCGCGGGCGTGCCCTTGCCCGGCGGCAGCCCGACGCCGTCGGGTCCCACGCTGATGTCCCAGCCCGCGATCTGCGCAGGCGTCGCCTCGCGCCCGAGGTTCGGACTCTCCATCGCGCTCGGGCTCATGCCCGCGCTCGCGCAGCCACCGACCACGAGCGCCACGCAGATGAGATCACGCGTAAACATGCTTCACCTCACCGTTCGCGGCCACGCTCCAGGCCTGGATGCCGTGGAAGTGGAAGATGGCGTTGTTGCCGTGCTCGGCGATGAACTTCTCGCGCTCCGGCTGTACGGCCCCGGTATCGTCGGTGGCGCGCGACTTGAGCACGGCCGCGCTGCCGTCCCACTTCCACGGCAACCGGAAGCGCGTGAGCGCACGCGGCAGCACGGGTGCCACGAGAGGCGCTGCCGTCCACGTCCTGCCGCCGTCGGTCGACACCTCGACCTTCTTGATGGTGCCGTTGCCCGACCACGCGATGCCGGTGATCTGATGGAGCCCGGCGCCCCGCAGCGTCATCCCGTGCGAAGGGCGCGTGATGACGGACTTCACCTCCATGGGGTACGTGAACATCAGCGACTTGCCGTCGCCCTGGAGGTCGGTGTACCGCGACGTCTCGTCCTTGGTCATGACGGGCGCGGAGACAACCTTGAGGCGCCGGAGCCACTTCACGCTCATGTTGCCTTCCCACCCGGGCAGGAACAGGCGCACGGGATAGCCGTTCTCCGGCCGCAGCCGCTCGCCGTTCTGGAAGAGGGCGACGATCGCGTCGTCCATCGCCTTGGCTATCGGGACGCTGCGACTCATGGCGGCGGCATCCGCGCCCTCGGCGAGAATCCACTGCGCGCTGCGGTCCACGCCGGCCTCCTCGAGCAGCAAGCGCAGCGGCACACCCGTCCACTCGCTGCACGACACGAGCCCGTGCGTCTGGCCGGCGGTGAGATTCGGCGGCACCGGCTGGTAGAGCAACTGGCTGTTGCCCGAGCACTCGAGGAAGTGGATGCGGGAGATCATCGGATAGCGCAGGAGCGCATCCACGGTGAAGATCAGCGGACGCTTCACCATGCCGTGGATGAGGAGCCGATGCTTGTCCGGGTCGATGTCGGGTACGCCGCTGTGGTGCCGCTCGAAGTGCAGCCCGCTCGGCGTGATCATGCCCTCCACCGACTCCAGCGGCGTGCGCGAGGCGCCGCTGCCGGTGGTGCCGGGCTGCGAGCGGATGAGCGTGCGCGTCACCTTGCTTTCGTACTTGGCGGGGCTGCCGTACTCGCCCATCCCGGCGCCGGGGGCTTTCATCGACGGCGGGACTTCAGGCGGCTCGACCGCTTCGGCGGGTTTCGCTCCGCCTGCTACCAGACCGCTCGCCGCGAGGAAGCCGACGCTCTGCTTGATGAAGCTACGCTTGGATTCGTCCACGATGGGCCTCCTTTGAAATGGGCGGGAGCGTCACTCGATGAATCGCTCGGCGCGGAGGAGGAACGACGGCGGGATTTTGACTCCGAGGGCTTTCGCGGTCCTGAGGTTGATGAAGAGCTCGATCCGATCCGCCTGCTCGAACGGAAGGTGGCCCGGATTGGCGCCCTTCAGGATCTTGTCGACGAAGACTGCGGCCCGGCGCCACACCTCGGGACGGTTCACTGCGTACGCGAAGAGGCCCCCGTCGGTCACGTACTCCTGGTCACCGATCGAAGGCAGGCGCCGCTTGGCGGCGAGCTCGGCAAGAGCCGCTCCCTGGGTTCTCAGCATCGGATCATCCACGACGATGAACGCATCGCTGCGGCGCTGGATCAGCATGGTGAGGGCGGCGTCAAAGTCTTGCGGACCTCTGATCGCAATCGGTTGAAGCTCGACATTCAGCACGCGCGCGGTCGCTTCCATCGCCTTGAGCCCCGGCGCGGCCACCTGGTTGCCCGGGTTGAAGATCGCGGCAATGCGGGCCACGCTCGGTATCGCGTCCCGTAGCAATTCGATGCGCTTCGCCATGATGTCGGGGAAGTGGAATTGCGACCCCGTGATATTGCCCCCCGGACGCGCAACACTCGCCACGATTCCGGCGGCCACGGCGTCTCCGGCGATGGCGACGACGATGGGGATTTTTGTCGTCGCCTGCTTGGCCGCCCGCGCTCCCGGTGTGCTGCTGGTGACGAGAACGTCGACCTTGAGGGCGATCAGCTCTGCCGTGATGGCGGGCAGACGGTCGTAGTGACCTTCGGCCTCGCGATACTCGATGATCAGATTTCTGCCTTCCTCGTAGCCGAGGGCGCGAAGCCCTTGACGCAGCGCAGCCTGTCCGGCTCTCTCACCCGTGTCTACGCCGATGAGGCCGATCCGGTAGACTCTGTCCGCCTGCTGGGCCTCGGCGGCGAGCGGTGCGGCGAGGACGCCCGCGCTCACGGTCTGGAGGAAGCGGCGCCTGTTCATCATGGGGCACCGATCATAGCAGCGGCCGAGTAGATATACTCCATGAAGCGCCGATGATGAACCGTCCGATGAGGAGAGATCGCATGCGAATGAGGATATTGGTCGCCAGCCTCGCCGTCGCCACCGTGGCCCTCGCTGCCGTGGGGACGTTCGCCCAGGGAACGAAGACCCGCGAGGCGGCACCCGCGCCTCACCCGAACGGCAAGCGCGGCGGCGTGCTGATGGCAATGCACCGTGAGGATCTCGCGCAGGGCTTCTCCATCCACGAGACGGCCACCGTCTCCACGACGTGGCCGTCCATGCCGTGCTTCAACAACCTGGTGCTCTTCGATCCCTTCAAGCCCACCGAGACCCTCGACACCATCGTCCCCGAGCTGGCCGAGCGCTGGTCCTGGCAGGACGGGTACCGCAACCTGGTCTTCTTCCTGCGCAAGAACGTCAAGTGGCACGACGGCAAGCCCTTCACGGCGAGAGACGTGAAGTACACGTTCGACATCGTGCGGGAAGCGAAAGACGCGCCGGCGAAGCTCC
>JBKKCN010000507.1:0-2618 GCA_046712525.1 Candidatus Rokuibacteriota bacterium | reverse complement strand
CGCCACCACCGTCGTCGTCTACTTCCTCGGACGCGCGGTGTACGGCCGGGCCACCGCGCTCGCCGCCGCCACGCTGCTCGCGGTGAGCCCGCTCTTCTGGTTCTACGGCTCCGTCGGTCTCACCTATACGGCCGAGGCGCTGTGCGCCTCCGTCGTCGCATACTTCGCCTTCCGCGCTGCGCGCGGCAGTGTCGCTGATGCATGGTTGGCGGCGGCCTACCTGGGCCTTGCGGGCGGGGTGCGGCAGTCGATCCTGCTCCTGTTGTTTCCCCTGTGGATCGCCGCCGTGCTGGTGGGAGGCGGGCGCCGGCTGCGGACCACGGTCATCGGGGTGGCCATCATCGGCGCAAGTACGCTCGCGTGGTTTCTGCCCATGATCTGGCTCACGGGCGGTCTCGAGCGCTATCTCGTCGCCTCGTACCAGCTCGCGGACTCCGTGGTGCGACCGACGTCCATCGTGGGAGGGCCGCTGGAGGTCACACTGCGGCAATCCCGCTACCTGCTCGAATCGGTGTTCGTCGCCCTCGGACCTCTCGCGCTCGCCGCCTTCCTGCTGCCCTCGTATGTGCGCCGCTATGGCTGGGGCGGGCGCGAGTGGCTGCTGGTGGCGTGGACGGCGCCGCCCGTCCTTGTGTACACGCTCGTGCATTTCGGGCAGGCCGGCTACGTGCTGACGTTCCTGCCCGCGCTCGTGATCCTCCTCTCACGCGTGCTCGTGACCGCGCTCGGCGATACGGCGGGACACCCGCGCCTCCGCGTCGCCGTGACCGCGGCCGCGGTCACCCTCACGGTCGTCGTCAACGGCACCTTCTTCGTCAACGCGCGCCCCGCGCCACGCGACTTCGACAGCGCGCGCCCGGCCTGGCGCCAGCGCGCCCACGACGAGGCGCACGACTGGGTGTTCAGCCGCACGGCGGCGGCGCTGCGCGAGCACGAGCAGGTCATGCGCACCTTCGTGGACGCCATCCGCGGCTTGTACGCGCCCGAGGAGACGGTGATCGTCACCGAGCTCGGCAATCCCCGCTCGTATCCGTGGCTGCGCCACGCGATGTTCTACCTGCCCGAGTACTCGATCTTCGAGCTGCACGTGGGCGCGGAGCCCCCGGGCTACTATGCGCCGCAGCTCGCCTCGGAGATGAGGCCTCTGCCGGACAGCGAGGTGAGCCTGCCCGCGCGCGTGCGACAGCTCGTATGGTTCGTGGACCACTGGGACACGGCGGCCGCGCGCCCGACGGGGCTGCGCGAGATCGAGATTCCGCACGGCCGCTACCTGTACGTGCTACCCATCGACCGCCCGCCCGTGCGCTACGCGGGCTACACCCTCATCCGCGAGCGTTAGCGTGCGCGCCCGCCGAGACGACGCGCTCGTCGTCCTGGCCGCCCTCGTCTCCCTCACGCTCTTCCTCGTCCGCGAGCGCACCGTCGCGCACGGCGCGGGCTTTCCTCTGGACGATTCATGGATCCATCTGCATTTCGCGCGCAACCTCGCCGAGGGCGCCGGCTTTTCCTATAACCCGGGCGTGCCCGTGGCCGGCTCCACCGCACCCGCGTGGACCATCCTCCTCGCGGGGGGCGTGCTCGTCGGTGGCGCGTCCCTGGCCACCGCCAAGGTGCTCGGCGTGGTGGTGACGCTGGCGGCGGCGCTCGTCGTTCGCCGCGCGTGCCTGGCGTGGGGCGCCCCCGCCGACGTCGCGCTCTCGGCGGCGGTGGCCTTCTTGTGGATGGGACCTGTGGCATGGGGCGCGCTGTCGGGCATGGAGGTCGGGCTCGCTGCCCTGCTGGTGGCGGCGGCGCTGCTGGCGCTCGCGCGGGACCGCACGGCGTGGGCTGCGGTCGCGGGCGCGCTCGCCGCCCTCGCGCGTCCTGAAGCTCTGCTGCTGCTGCCCTTCCTGTTGCTGGCGCGCCCGCTCACGTGGCGGAGGCTGGCCGTGTTCGCCGTCGTGAGCGTGGCCGTGCTTGCGCCTGCCGTCGCATTCTCGTGGGCCACCGTCGGCGCGCCCTTCCCCGCCACGGCGGCGGCCAAGGTGGAAGGCGGCCTCCTCGGCTGGCTCGGCGGTGTGAGAGAGCCCGCTTCACTCACGTGGTGGGAACGGCCGCGCGCGTTCGTCACCGAGTGGGCGCACTGGCTCATGCAGACGCACTGGCTCCTGCCAGCGGCCGTCCTCGTCGCCCTCGCCGTGGTGTGGCGGCGGCGCGCTCGTTCTCTCGCCGTCGTGGGGTGGGCGCTCGTCGCGCATCCCCTCGGCATGGCATTGCTGGCGCCGTATCGGGGGCCTGCCTTCCAGGAAGGCCGCTACTCCATCCACCTGCTGCCGCTCGCCCTCGTGCTGTGCGCGGTGGCGCTGGGCGCTCCCGAGCTTCGCAGGCGTCGCGTGGCGCTCGCGATATTCCTCGCGCTCGCCCTCGTTGCCCTCGCCCCCGCCGCCGAGCGGTACGCGTGGGGCGTGCAGAACATCAACGCCATGCAGGTACATCTCGGGCGATGGGTGAACGACAACACGCCCCGCCGCGCCACGCTGGCGGTGAACGACATCGGCGCCATTGCGTACTTCTCCCGGCGCGAAGTGATCGATCTCATGGGGCTGGTCACGCCCGAGATCCTGCCGTATCGCCGCGAA
>JBKKCN010000506.1:0-5976 GCA_046712525.1 Candidatus Rokuibacteriota bacterium | reverse complement strand
GCGTGCGCACGCGGTCGGCGGCGACATCGAGGCCGCGGCGCGGCAGGCGCCCGGTACGGTAGGCGTCCACGAGGGCGGCGGCGGCCGCGCGCTGCGCCGGCTCCGTGTGGCAGACGAGCAGGAGGTCGTGGCCCGCCGCCGCCGTGCGCACCGTCGCCTCGCCGATCGCGCACGTCTCGGAGACGGCACCCATCTCCAGGTCGTCGGAGACGATGACCCCGCGATAGCCCACCTCGCCGCGCAGGTACTCTTCCACGATGCGCGTGGAGAAGGTGGCGGGTACCCCGGAGGGATCGAGCTGGGGATAGACGGGATGCGACGTCATCACGCACTCCACGCCGGCTTCCATCGCGGCGAAGAACGGGACCAAGTGCGTGGTGTGCATTTCGGCCCAGTCGGAGTCGATCGTCGGCAATCGCAGGTGGGCGTCGAGTGGCGAGTGCCCCTTGCCGGGGAAGTGTTTCACGCAGGCGGAAAGGCCGCCCTTGGCGTTGCCGGTGATGCGCGCGCGGCCGTAGCGGCTCACGACGTCGGGGTCCTTGCCGTAGGAGCGGATGCCGATATTGGGGCTGTAGCGCTCGGTGAGCACGTCCAGGCACGGGCCGAGGTTCAGATCGACCCCGAGCCGCCGCAGCTCGAGGGCCTCGATGAGGCCCTGCTTGTACGCGAATGCCTCTTCGCCGGCGGTGCCGGTGGCGAGATTGTCGGGGAAGATCGTCACGCCGCGTCCAAGCATCACGATACGTCCGCCTTCGTGATCCGTGGCCACGAGCAGCCGCCGGCCCAGAGCGGCTTCGAGCCCGTTCAGTAACGCGAGCAGGCCGTCGGGTGACTCGAAGTTGCGCCGGTACAGGATCAGGCCGCCGGCGCGTGTGTCGCGAAAGAGCTGGATGTCCTCGTTCCGCAGAGTATGGCCCGGAACGCCGATCATGAGCCGCTCGCCGACGAGGTCTTCGAGGTCGGGCACGCCCTGATTCTACGCTGCCACTTTCAGGACGCCGCCTTCTGCGTGATATGAGCCAAGGCCGCTAAGATCGCCCATTCCGACACGTTGTGCCACGCTGCGCACCAAGAATGGAAAGTACGTCACCACGCAGACGCCTGCACAGTGCCTCCTTTTGCACCGCTCTCCTGTCAACCCACTGGAAAGATGGGGTAAACCTGAACCACCCAACTCTGGCATACCTGGTGCTATGTACTCGCCTGCACAGGTAAGGTCGCGCACCAGCGCGGCGGTCGTTGCTAGGAGGACGTTATGGGTCATGCCTCGAATTTCGCAGCTCTTTTACTGCTCTTCAGCGCCGTCGGGACCTCCCCCGCCATGGCGCAGACGCCTGTCGAGGGTTCGTACGAGCGGATGGATCTTGGCCACCAGAAGATCGCCCGCGCGCTCTTTGAAGCCCAGATGCCGAACACGATTCCCGGCGGCGCCCAGAGACCCAAGCGTGGCGCGAGCGCGGTGAATCCGCTTACCTTGGACCAGATCTCCGCGCTGAAGGAGAATGGTCGTGCCTGGGGCTTCGTCTTCCAGACGATGCGCTCGCGCGGATTACTCCAGGAGGACAATCTCGGCCAGGTCATGAGCAAATACGAGCAACGAAGGGTAGCTACGGGTGTGGTGGCCAAGGTCACCCGGGCATACCCGAAGACGCGCCCCGAGCACGGCTTCGCCGAGTGACGGGCGAGAAGACGTCATGAAGGTCTTTGCGGCGGTGATGATCGTGAGCGCCGTGTGGTTGCTGCTGGCCTTTGCGCTCGCCGGCTGTGGCGGGCGCAAGCCGTCGGCGGTCGCGCATGCGACGCCCCAAGCGTTCCCAGGCGCGGACGCGGCGCCGTGGATGTGGGAGCAGCACAGTACCGTCGTGAGCCTCGGTCACAAGGCGGGCATGCCGCCTAGCCACCCGATTTCCCGTATCAGGACCCTTGAAGGATCCCCCAAGCCCAGCAACGTTCGGTAGCGAGATCGTTCACCTGGGGGCCCCCAAATGGGGCCCCCCACCCCACCCTCGGCTGAAGTCACCGGCATTGGTGCTGCATAGATCCAGGAGGCTGCCATGAAGATCGTGACTTTTGTGCTCGCGGGACTGCTCGTTGCCGCGCCCCTCGCCACCTCGTACGCCGCCGATGACTCCAAGGTCAAGTCAGCGACGAGCCGCGTGGAGACAGGCGCCAAGAAGATCGGAGAGGGCCAGGTCGGGGAGGGCGTCAAGGAGACGGCCAAGGGTATGGGCGCCACCGTTGTCGAAGGCGCCAAGTACACCGGCGAGAAGCTGAAGGAATCGGGCAAGGCCGCTGAGCCCCAGGCCAAGAGCGCCTGGGCCCACCTGACGGAGGGCGCCACCGCCTTCGGCCATAGCGTGAAGAACTTCTTCACGCGGTTGTTTGATTAGAAGGCCTCGAAGGGCTTCCTAAGACCCGTTCGCGCTCGTCTACGACGCTTCGACCGCGCCGCGTGCCACCGGTTTCTCTCGAGCTACGAATTGCCCGACGGCGGCGAGGCCTAAGCCACAGATCGCCATCGCGAGGGTGATCAGCCCGGTGTCGACCAAACGGCCAAAGACGGCGGTGCCCACCGAGCCGCCGACGAAGAAGGCGAGGGCGAAGAGGGTGA
Organism: Candidatus Rokuibacteriota bacterium; assembly: GCA_046712525.1. Taxonomy (GTDB): domain Bacteria; phylum Methylomirabilota; class Methylomirabilia; order Rokubacteriales; family CSP1-6; genus JBBDXO01. Next base: position 3,365 of record JBKKCN010000506.1, on the reverse strand, counting down.
AGGACTTGCCGCGGGCCGCGGGCACGAGTTCAGTTCCCCGTGTCTGGATCGTCGAGTGCAGGGTGGCGAGGCCGAGACCGATAGCGGCGAGACCGAGCGCGAAGAGCGGCCAAGGCAGCGGCAGCGCGAGCAGTGCGAAGCCGAGCAGCTGAGCGAGGCCGCCCCAGGAGGCCAGACGCCGCTCATCGAGGAAGGCGGCCAGGCGCCCCAGGCTGAGGCCGCCCACGACCGTGCCCGCGCCGTAGCACGCGATGAGCACTCCGACCTGCAGGTCGTTCCATCCGAAGCGCTGGCTTGCGAGCACGCCCATGTACGTGCTGCCGCCCCACAAGAGGAAGCCCTCCACGAAGGCTGCCACGTACACGCGCACCGCACGGCCGACCTTCAAGATATCGGCGTAGCGGATCCTGGCGCCCGGCGCCGCCCGCGGTGCCTCCGGCGTGTCGTGCATGGCGACCACGGTGATGAGCGTGAGCACCGCGTACGCATAGAACAGGACGCGCCACGACACGAAGTGCGTCACCGTGCCCGCGATGGTGGCCGACAGCGCCTGCGCCGCCGAGAAGACGGAGGCAAAGCGCGCCACGACTTTCTGCCGGTGGGCGTAGTGCACGGTGTCGCCGATGTAGACGAAGGTGGTGGGAATGGTACCGGCGGCGAATACGCCCGTCAGCAGTCGCGCGCCCACGAAGCCCCAGAGATCCGCGGCGAGGCCGCTCGACAGCGTGCCGATGGCAAACAGCAGCGCAGTGGCGCGGATGAGCCGGATCCGCCCGTACCGATCGGAGAGGGGGCCGTACACGACCTGCATGAGCCCGTACGCCACCGCGTACGCGGTCATGCTGAGACCGGCCTCGCCGGCGGTGGCGCCGAGTGACGCGGCGATGGCGGGCAGGATGGCCGGCATCATCCGTACGTCGAGGGAGACCAGCCCTGCGAGGACGAACAGCCACGCGAGTGGCGTCACCGATAGGCAAGCGCGGGCGCGCGCCTCCGCCTCCACCGGGCGAGATCGCCCTGCCAGCCGCGCTCGATCTCGCGCAACGGACGCCCGCGCTCCACCGCGTGGCGGATGGCGTCGGTGCCGAGGAGGATGTCGATGGGCAGCCGGCGTCGCTCGAACTCGTAGGGCGGTCGCCGCCATGCGAACGCGCGCGGCGCGAGCGCGCGCGCGGCGGCGATGAGGCCGAGGCCCGTCAGGAATGGCTTGAAGCGCGCGCGATCGGTAACGTGCAATTGGACGCCCCCACACGGCCGTCCCGACCACTTGTGGAAGGTAGGCAGGAAGCGCACGGGACGGAAGCTCACGCCGGGCAGGCGGGTCGCCTCCAGCCGCTCCGCGTAGGCATGGGCGTCGAGATAGGGAGCGCCCACCCACTCGAACGGCCGTGTGGTGCCGCGCCCCTCGGAGAGGTTCGTGCCTTCGATGAGGCAGCCCCCGGGATAGACGCGCGCCGTATCCGGGGTGGGCATGTTGGGCGACGGCGCTACCCACGGCACGTCCGTGTCCTCCCACAGCATGGCGCGCCGCCAGCCGTGCATCGCGACCACCGTGAGCCGGCCGCCTAGCGAATGCTCGCGCGCGAGGTAGCGCGCGACCTCTCCGATGGTGAGCCCGTGGCGAGCGGGCAGGGGATAGAGACCGACGAAGGACGCGAAGGCGGGATCGGGCACGTTGCCTTCCACGAGCGCGCCCCCGAGCGGGTTGGGGCGATCGAGGACGATCACCTCCACTCCGGCGCGCGCGCATGCGCGCATGATGAGCGCCATCGTCCACACGAACGTGTAGTAGCGCGAGCCGACATCTTGAAGATCCACCACCACGGCGTCGAGGCCGCGCAGCATCGCGGGCGTCGGCTCACGGCGCGCGCCGTAGAGGCTCGCCACGCGCTTGCCGGTCCCGGGATCGTGCGCGGCGCTCACGAAGGCGTGATCCTGCGCGGCGCCCCACAGGCCGTGCTCCGGGGCCCACAGCGCGGCGAGGCGCGCGCCGCGCAGGTCACCCAGTAGTGCGGCGGCGTGACGCAGCCGCGCGTCCACCGAGGCCTGGTGCGCGACGAGAGCGAAGCGGCGGCCACGGAGGAGCGCGGCGCGGCGGGAGATGAGCACGTCGAGGCCGGTGAGAACGCGGGCCACCGGGCAAATAGTAGCGCACCGGGTGATACCATGCGCGCACATGGCGCGCCGAATTCGCTACCACCGCCTCGCCACCGAGCGCACCAACCGATCCAGTCGCCATCTCGATCGCCTCAGCCCGGCGGCGATCGCCGTCCTCATGAACCGTGAGGATCGTCGCGCCGTCGCCGCCGTCGGCCGTGCCGCGCGCCAGGTGGCGGCCGCCGTGGAGATCATCGTTGCCGCCCTGCGCGCCGGCGGCCGCCTCTTCTTCGTCGGCGCCGGCACCAGCGGCCGCCTGGGCGTGCTGGAAGCGGCGGAGTGCCCGCCGACCTTCGGCACACCGCCGCGGCTGGTGCAGGCAATCATGGCGGGGGGCCGGGGCGCGGTGTTCCGGTCGCGCGAGGGCGCGGAGGACGACGAGCGCGCGGCGGCGCGCGTCGTGCGCGCGCGCGTGCGCGAGGGCGATGCGGTGGTAGGCGTGTCCGCGAGCGGCGTGACGCCGTTCGTCCGCGCAGGGTTGCGCGCAGCGCGCGCGCGGGGGGCCGCCACCATCCTCGTCGCGTGCACGCCCACCGCCGACCGGCGCCTGGGGCGGGTCGTCATCGCGCTGGCGCCGGGGCCCGAGGTGCTGGCCGGCTCCACGCGGCTGAAGGCGGGCACAGCGACGAAGCTCGTCCTCAACACGCTCACCACCGCCAGCATGGCGCGCCTCGGCAAGATGTACGGCAACCGGATGGTCGACATGCAGCCGCGCTCGCGGAAGCTGCGCGAGCGTGCGGTGCGCCTGGTGGCCGAGCTGGGCGGCGTGCAACCCGCGCGCGCGCGCCGGCTGCTTGCCGCAGCCGGGGGCCGGGTGCCGGTGGCCATCGTGATGACTCGCAGGGACCTCCGCGCCGATGCCGCTGCCCGCGCCTTGCGGGCGGCCGGTGGGTCCCTGCGGTCGGTGATTGAACCCCGGGCAGGGCGTAAAAAGTTCCGCGGTTGAGCCGTACCGAGGGCACGGGCCTTGCTCTCACGATCAATCATGCTGATCCGTCGCTGCGCCTGGCATCGGCTCTACAACGGCTATCCGATGCTCTACGGCGTTGCCGCATGGCGGCAGCGCGGAATCAAGTTCAAGGATGGAATGTGCCGCCGCTGTGCGGCCACCGCGCTGCAGGAGTGGCGCGCGGAGGCCGGCGCGGCGCCGCGCCCGAGCCTGATCCTCAGGCGTCCCGGCGAGATCGCCGTCGCCGCCGCTTCCGCCT
>JBKKCN010000505.1:0-3879 GCA_046712525.1 Candidatus Rokuibacteriota bacterium | reverse complement strand
GCTCTCCGGCGGCGATGGCGCGGTACGCCTCGCCGATCGCGTGGGCGCCCCCGAGGGAGCCTTCCGTGAGCGCGCGGCACATGCCCTGCGCCTCATGAGCGATGGCCATGTGCCCGGCGGCCAGGTTCGGCAGCGTCTTGAGCGAGAAGTCGAGAGGATTGATGCTGTGCATGCAGAAACGATTCGCGCGCGACATGTCGAGCAGGCCGGAGCCGTCGGCCGCTTCTGCCGCGAGCAGGTACTGCGTCATGGAGCCGAGATCCCACGAGAGCACGTTGACACCCAGCACGACGCCGAGCCGGCGCGAGTCGCCCCCGCCCGGGGCAAGCCCGGCGTCCTCCATGGCAAGCGACGCACCCAGCATGCCGAGCAGCGTGGCGCGGTTGTACAGCTTCTGCTGCTTGCGCTGCAGGCGTCCGAGATGCGGCTGGATCGCGTCCGCCGCCACCGCCGACCCGCGCGTGGCCGGCAAGCCGAGCGCGACCGTGCGCTCCGGGTGCGAGATCGCTCCGCGTCCCTCCACGAGCGCGGTCCAGTGCGCATCGAGACCGACTCCCAGAGGGGAGACCACGGCACGGCCCGTGAGCACGACGCGGCGGGCGCTCACCGCAATCCTCCGAAAGTAGCCAGGTTCACGTCGGGCACGCTCACGCATACGAAGAGGAGGCGGGCGGCGGCGACGCGGGTGCCCTCGGCGAGCACTTCGCCGCTCGTCTCGGCGACCACGGTGGGCTCGGAGGAGCGGTCGAAGCCGTTGAGTGACGCGCGCGCCCGCAGGGAGACGCCCGGGCGCGCGCTGCCTTCGAACCGGCACTCCTGCACCTTGAGCAGAAGCGGCAGCCGGCCGCGGTCGAGACAATGGAACACGAGATGTCCACCCGTCATTGCGAGCAGCTCCAGGATCAGGGAGTTGGGCACGCGATGCGGGCCGAGCGGGCCCGTGAGCGCGTCGTCCCCCACCGCGAATGTCTTGCGCACCTCGATGCTCGCCGGCTCGCACGTCTCCAGGGCGACGATCTCATCGATGAATCGGTAGCGCATCAGGACGGCAGCAGGAGCACGACGCCCACGGCATGGTCCTGCGTGTGTGACAGCGACACCGAGCCCGCGCGCAACCCGGCCTGCGCGAGCACGTCGGCGGCGGCGCCGTGAAAGACGAGGCCGGGCGTGCCGGCGGCGTCGCGCGTGACTTCCACGTCCTGCCACCGCATCGCGCCCGCCAGTCCTGTGCCGAGGGCCTTCAGCGCCGCCTCCTTGGCGGCGAAGCGCGCGGCGAGGTGAATCCACGGCCGCGCCTGCGACCGGCAGTAGGTGAGCTCGGCCTCGCCGAAGACCTCGCCGAGCAGCGCCTCGCGCCCTTCGAGGCGCGCCCGGAAGGCCGCCACGTCGACGAGGTCGACGCCGACGCGTGGCGGCGGGATCGGTACCACGGCTTCCGCCGCCTCCAGCCTCAGAAGAGAACGGCCAGTGCCGCGAACGACAGGATCGCCGACCCTATCGTCTGCATCACGTCGCGGACGGTGGGCAGCACGCGGATCTTTTCCTCTTCCTTCGGCGGGACCATGATCGTGTCCCCGGGCTCGATGGTGCGTACCTTGGCGAAGCTCGCGATGGCCGAGCCGTCCGCCTTCACGATGTGCGTCTCCTTCTTGTCCGCTTCCTTCGAGAACCCGCCCACGCGGTTGACGTAGTACTCCAGATCCGCGCCCGGCTTGTAGAGGACCGACGTCGACGTGCGCACGGCGCCGATGACGAGGACGGAGGACGGCGGCTCCGGAACCTGTAAGTAGTCGCCCTCCACGAGCACGATGTCATCGGAGGTACCGCGCAGCTTCGAGACGTCGTCGAGGCGGACCACCATGCGGCCCACTGTCACGCGAGAGGCCAGAGACCTCAGCAGCTCCCGGCGCGCGTTCAGCGCCGATTGCTGCGACAGCACCTCCTCCTTCTCGGCGCCCACGATGGTGGTGGACGCGGTGGCCATGATCGCCTTCTCCTGCAGCTGGACGAATGCCTGCAGCTGCTCCTGCTCGGTGGCGCGCAGCGCCGCGCGCGTGAACACCGCGCCCGTGAGGAAGGCCTTGTCGGTGAATCCCCCCGCGCGCTCGATCACCGAGCTGAGGCGCTCGCCGTCGGCGATGGTATAGTCCCCCGGCCGCACGACCTGTCCGGCCAGCGTCACGGTGCGAGAGGCCCGGAACTCGGTGCGCACCGCCACCTCGTCCAGCGCGCGCAGGGTGACGTCCGCCTGCCGGTCCCCCGCCCATGCCTTCTTGAGGTTCACGGAGACGATCTCCAGCGTGAGATCGGGACGGCGCCGCGCGATCTCGACGCGCTCGCTGTGCGCCTCAGGGAGCAGGGTGTCCGGAGGCAGCAGCTCGCTGATGCGCATGGTCGGCTTCAGCTCGTAGAGTCCGGGATACTTCACGGCCCCGTCCACCTTCACCGTGTTGTAGATGCGCGCGTCGCTGCGGTGCACGAGCACGAGGTCGCCGCCCTGCACGACGGGATTACTCGCCTCCTCGCGCTTGAGGTAGTACCGGCTCATGTCGACGTCGAGGGTCACGCGCTCGGCGCTCGGCTGCGCGCGCACCACCTGCACGCGCTTGAGATAGCTGCCCGGCGTCACGCCCCCCGCCATCTCGATCACGTCGGAGAGGCGCACATCGCCGCGCACCTCGTAGATGGCGGGCCGCTTCACCTCGCCCGCCACCGTGGCCACGTCGCCGATGGTGGGCACGAAGATGGTGTCGCCCGACTCAAGCCGGAAGTCCCGCGTGCGGTCGCCACGCTGCAGGAAGTCGTACAGGTCCAGCGTCCCCACCACGTGGTGGTTGCGGAGCAGTCGCACGTTGCGCAGAGAGCCGAGCTTCGTGGGACCACCCGCGCCATACAGCGCGTTCGTCACCGTGGACAGCGAGCTGAACGTGTACACGCCGGGCTGGCAGACCTCGCCCACCACGTGCACGCGCACCGTGCGCAGGCGCCCCATCGTCACGCTCGTCTGGAAGCCGCGGAAGTAGCGCGCGAGCTGCTCGCGGATGAGCCGGTCGGCCTCCGAGAACGTCATGCCCCACACGCGCAGGTCGCCCACCTTCGGGAGCACGATACGGCCGTTGCGATCCACCGTGCGCACGAGTGTGCTGTCCACCGGACCCCACACGTTGATGCTGAGGTCGTCGCCGGGGCCCACGACGTAGTCGGGACCCACCGGCATGTCGTCTACCGGCGCGAAGGTGGTGACGTTGTTGGCGAACATCTGATAGCCGTACTGGCGAAGCGGCGTGCCGAAGGTGCCGAAGGGACCCTGGACGGGCGGCGCGCTCGCGGCCATGGCGATGGGCTGCGCGGCGAACGGGGCTTGCGGGCCACCGGCGGGGCCAAACGTCGAGCCCGGCGGCACGTAGGGAAACTGACGGGGAGCGGGGTTGACGCCGAGGAGCTGCAACACATCCGAGTTGAAGACCGCCTCGATCCTTGACAGGTCTTCGTACTCCTGCGCCAGGATCGAGGTCGCCATCGCGGTGGAGCGTTGCGGATCGGGCGCCGGTTGCGTCTGCTGCTGTGGTTGCGGCTGGCCCTGCCACGGCAACGGCGCCAGTGGAGGTGTCTGGAGGCCGAACTGGCTGTTGCTCTGCGGGGCTTGATTGTTGAACTGCGTGTTGGGCTGGACGTTGGTCTGGCCGTTGGCGGGACCGTGGGACGGAACGTTGGACCCTGAGGCCGATACTTGCGTGACCCGCGGCGTCAGTCCCAGCGGATCCGAGTAGCGCGGCTTCGGAAAGGCCTCGAGACGGTAGCCACCGTTGGCCTGGCACGGGCTCGGCAGCCGCACCGACGGAGGCGCCTGGCCTGTCGGCGGCGGCGCGTTGCGCGGGG
>JBKKCN010000504.1:0-5239 GCA_046712525.1 Candidatus Rokuibacteriota bacterium | reverse complement strand
ACGCCACGGCGGGCAGGACGAACCACAGCCCTGCCCGCCGCTGGCGCGCCCAGTAGCTCAGCGTCAGTCCTTGAGGATCCGATCCATCTTGCCGGCCGCCTCGTCGAGGGCGGCCTTGGGCGGAGTCTTGCCGTAGATGACGCTCACGACCGCTTCACCGAACGCCGTAGCGAGCTCGTTCGACTTCGGGTGGTAATAGTTCGGCGGCACCGGTTGGCTGAGCATTTCCCTGGTGGACTGGTAGTCGGGACGCGACTTCACGTAGGGCGAGTCGAGATTGACCGTCCACACGGGCAGGATGCCCTGGAGCTGGTGCTGCTCCAGATCGTCTTTCGGATTGCTGATGAAGCGCATGAAGTCCCACGCCACCTGCTTGTTGGGGCTGTTCTTGTAGACGAGGTTGCTCCACGGGAACAAGTTGCCCGCCCCCGGACACGCCTTGCTGCACGGCAGCGCCACCACGCGGTAGTTCAGGTCGGGCGCGTTCTTTTTCAGCCAGCCGAAATACCAGGACTCGCGAAAGATGACCGCGGCGCGCTTCTGGCCGAAGGCGTCCTCGGGATTGCCGAGCGAGGTGCTCGCCACCTTGTGCTTGTTGACGAGATCGCCGAAGAAGGTGAGCGCCTCCACCATCTCGGGGCTATTGGCGAAGCCGGTGGCCTTGTCGTGCGCGGGGCTGATGAACCTGGCGCCGTACGCGTGCGCGAAGGGCAGGAACTTGTCGGTGATGCCGACGGGATGACCCTTGTGGCGAATGGCGAAGCCCACCTGCGTGGGCTCGCCCTTGGCGTCCAGCACCGTCAGCTTCTTCATCGCCGCCAGCCACTCGTCGAGCTTCGCGGGCGGCTTGTCGGGATTGAGGCCGGCCTTCTTGAAGAGATCGGCGTTGAGGTACATCTGCTGGAAGTTCCCGTGCTCGATGGGGATGCCGTAGGTGGCGTTCTTCCACTGCCCCCACGGGATCATGTACTTCGGCAGCGCGCCCTGCCACGTCTTCTCCAGATCCGCCGGCATCTTGTCGCAGAAGTCGTACTGCCCGCACCACTGGTGGGTCATGCCCATGAAGATGTCCGGCGCGCCGCTCTTGCCGACGAGGGCGGCGAGGTACTTCGCCTCGTACCCCTGGTACGGAATCGTCACCACCTCGACTTCGTACCCGGATTTCTGGGCGAACTCCTTGCCCTTCGTCTCGTACCACTTGTTGAACTCGGGATTCTGCTCCCAGTGCGTCCAGAACATGAGTTTCTTGGACTGCGCTGCCCCCGGCGCCGCCAGCGCAATCACCACCGCCAGCGCGCCCACCACCACGACCGCGAGCCCTCTCAATGTCCGCATACCGGCCCCTTTGCCGCGCGCCGAGCGCGTGAAAGATGACAACGCTGGCGCGATCCTAGGGGCGCTGCGCGCGGGGTGTCAAGCCGGACGCGGGTGCGGTGCGGTATGCTTCCGCCGTGACGGTCCGGGTCGCGGCCATCGGCGTCAGTCACTGGCACTCGCTCTACGACTCCGCGTACCTTCGGCACCTCGCCGCGATGCCCGGCTTCGAGCTCGTCGGATTACACGATGAGAGCGCCGCGATTGCGGCCAAGCGGGCCGGCGTACTCGGCCACCCGCCGGTGTTCACCGACTACCGCGAGATGCTGGCGCAGGCGCGGCCGGACTTCGTGATCGCCCTCGGACCGCACAACCGGATGGCGGAGACGGCGCACCACCTGCTCGACCACGGCTATCCGTTCCTGATGGAGAAGCCGATGGGGATCAACGCCGCGCAGGTGCGGTCCGTCGCCGAGAAGGCGGCGGCCCGGAAGGCGTTCGTCGCGGTCCCGCTCATCCAGCGCTATCACCCGTTCACTGCGCGCGCCAGGCAGTTGATCGCCGAGGGCCGCTTCGGACCACTCTCGCATTTCTACTTCCGCCTGAACCGTCCGACCTCCGCGCGGTACCCGGCGTGGGACGCGGGCTGGATGCTCGACCCCTCCGTCACCGGAGGTGGCTGCCTGCGCAACCTCGGCAACCACGGTCTCGACCTCTTTCTGTTCCTGACCGGGGAAGAGGCCGACGTGACGGGCGCCCAGCTCAGCGCAAAGGCCCTCGGGCAACCCGTCGAGGACTACGCATCCGTGCTGGTGCGCTCCGCGAGCGGGGTGCTCGGCACCATCGAGCTCGGCAATACCTTCCCTCGCGATGGCACCGACGGCGAATGGAAGATCGCCGGACGCGACGCGATCCTGATCCAGACGGACGAGACGATTCGCCTCGAGACCGCGGCCGGTGTGGAGACAAGCTCCGGCAAGTTGACGGAGCCGCTGGCCCTCAGCGCGCTCCGGGATGCGCTGGAGCACTGGCGGCGGGGCGCGCCACCGCCCATCAGCGTGCACGACTGCGCGCGGGTCGTACGCCTGATCGATCAGGCGTACACGCTCGCGGCGGTGAGGCCGTAGCGCCGGCCGTCTCCCACCGGACAGGCAAATCTGGATAATCCGGCGTGCGACTATGGGGTCCCACCAAGCAACACGCATAGAAAGGCGAAGTCATCATGCCCACCACCACCATCCGGCTTCACCGCGTGCTCCGTGCGACGCCCGAAAGAGTCTATCGGGCGTTCCTCGACGCCGACGCAATGACCAAATGGCTTCCCCCGAATGGGTTCACCGGAAGGGTCCACCATGTGGATGCCAAAGTCGGCGGCACCTACAAGATGTCGTTCACGAACTTCACCACAGGCCAGAGCCACTCCTTCGGGGGCGAGTACCTTGAACTGGTGCCATACGAACGCATTCGCCACACGGACAAGTTCGACGACCCGAACTTGCCCGGAATAATGCAGACGACGATATCCCTGGAAAAGGTGTTCTGTGGGACCGAGTTGAACGTAGTCCAAGAAGGCGTACCGGAGTCGATTCCGCCTCAGGCTTGCTATCTCGGGTGGCAAGAATCGCTCACGCTGCTTGCGAAACTCGTCGAAGCCGAGATTCCAGGGTAGCGAAGTGACGCCTACGTGGAGAGAGCTGTGACAAACGCGAAAAGCGTGCTCGTCATCGGTCTGGACCCAACACTGATTGATTTCTCACACCCCGGCTACGCGGACACTGGCATGGATGCAACGAAGATCCTGGCCGGTCTCAAGTCCTCTGAGGACGAATTGACTCGTCGCGGCTACAGTGTGCAAATGTGTTTAACCGACTTTGGTAAGACTGCGGAGGCAGTTGTTCGAAGCCAGCTCGAGCAGAAGCGGTTCGATGGCGTCCTCATCGCGGCAGGCATAAGAACGATTCCAAGCAACTTCATGCTGTTGAGAAGTTAGTCAACGTGGTGCATGAACACGCTCCTCAAGCCAAGCTGTGCTTCAACACGAAGCCGAGCGATACCGCTGAGGCGGTACGGCGTTGGCTCTGAAGTAGCTGCACCGCCGGGGAGGAGCACGATGACCAGTACCGACTACGGGCGCCTGAGCCTGTTCCGTGACCCCGCGAGCCTCGATGGCGAGCGGGCGCGGGAACTGGCCTTCCGTAACCTCGAAACTCGCGGCAAGTCGCCGGACGAGATGGCGGCGCGCGCCGAGTACCTCGATCTCCTCGGGCTGCAACCGGGGCAACGGGTCCTCGACGTGGGCTGCGGCAGCGGCGTGGTCACCCGCGACATGGCACGCCGGGTGTCGCCGAGCGGTCGTGCGGTGGGACTCGATCCCAGCGTCGAGTTCCTCACCATCGCCCGTGATCTCGCTCGCCAGGACGGGCTCGACGGCGTCGCGGAGTTTCGCGAGGGCAGTGCCCTGGCCCTTCCCTTCGGAGACGCCGAGTTCGACGTGGCGTTGGCGGCCACGGTGCTCGTCCACGTTCCCGGTGGGGTCGGCGCCGTCCCGGAGATGGCGCGCGTCGTTCGCCCGGGAGGCCGCGTCGGGATCTTCGATTTCGACGGCGATTCTCTTCTCGTCTCGCACCCGGATCGCACGCTTACTCGCCGCATCGTCGCGGCCTTCTCGGACCACGCCGCCGTGGACGGTTGGCTCGTGCGCCGTCTTCCCGGCCTCCTCACTCAGGCGGGACTCACCCACGTCGCCGCCCGCGCCTTTTTGCCGCTCGAGCGGGAGCCCGACGGGTTCTATGGACGCGCTGCCGTGCGCGCCGCAGACGTAGCCGCGCAGACGGGCGCGATCACGGAAGCCGAGCGGGAGCGATGGCTCGCCGACCTTCGCGCCGAACAAGCGGCCGGCAACGTTCTCGGTGGCCGCGTCCACATATTCTGCTGGGGTATCAAGCCTTGACCGAGTGACGTCACGGCGTGCACAAGGTGCCGGTGTAGTCACCGCTCGTCGTGCCCTCAGCCAACTCACCGCGCAGTCGAATCTGGCCCGTGGCGCCGGCCATCGTCCCCGTGCCTCCGTCGAACGTGATCAGCGACGCGAACCCGCCGAGACCGGGCGGAACATCGATCGCGCCCGTGTCGGTGCCGAGCAGCACGTCTGCGCTCTTCAGGAAGATCGTGCTCTTGCCCGTGAAGAAGAGCACGGTGGGCACGCCGGTCGGCATGGACGACGTCGCGTTCGTCATGACGAACTGATAGTTCCCCTGGATGCCGCCCCACACGCGGCCCGCGGTGCAGAAGGCGCCCGGAATCGGTCATGGAGTCCTCCGTGCGCGAAAGATGACAACGCCGGCGCGATCGTAGGGGCGATCCGCGCGGGGTGTCAAGCCGCCGGCGCGCGCATCACTGTCGTCGCGGCCGCGAGACGATAGCCGCTCGCCGCACGCGACGCCGCCACGCGACGCCTTGACCCGTCGGGCGGCTCGGCGCTACGTTATCGGCCACGATGAGCCATCACGGTGGCGGGCCGGCTCACGCCCACGGGCCATGAGCGATCGTCACACCCTCGACCTCGACGCCGTCACGCATCGCTACGGCCCCGTCACTGCCGTCGACGACGTGTCGCTGGCCGTGCGCGCCGGCGAGATCGTAGCCCTGCTCGGCCCCTCAGGCTGCGGCAAGACGACGCTGCTCAGGATGATCGCGGGGTTCGATGCGCCCGACGCCGGTTCGCTCGTGCTGGACGGCGTGGATCTTAGGACGACGCCCCCGGAAAGGCGGCCCATTCACACGGTCTTCCAGAGTTACGCGCTCTTCCCGCACATGACCGTTACGCAGAATATCGCGTTTCCATTGCGAATGGCAGGCCAGAATCGAAGCGAGATCCGTGCCAAGGTAACCGACGCGCTCACCCAGGTAAAACTCGGCGATAAAG
>JBKKCN010000503.1:0-19928 GCA_046712525.1 Candidatus Rokuibacteriota bacterium | reverse complement strand
GGACCGGGTGGCCCTCTTCGTGGCGCCGCTGCTGCTCGGCGGGCGCACCGCGCCCTCGGTGGTGGACGGCCGCGGGCGCGAGCTCAAGGATGCCGTGCGCCTGGGCGCGCTCGCGGTGCGGTCGGTGGGCGCCGACCTCCTCATCGAGGCCGACGTGCCACGCGAGCGGCACTGATGTTCACGGGGATCGTGGAGGAGATGGGTATCGTGCGCGCCGTCACCAGGACGAGTGACGTCGCCCGCCTCCACGTGGGGGCCGTCTCCACGCTGGACGGCAGCGACATCGGCGCCAGCGTGGCCGTGAGCGGCGTGTGCCTGACGGTGGTGGAGCGCGGCGGCGACGGCTTCGTCTTCGAGGTGGGCCCGGAGACACTGGCGCGCACCGCCCTCGCACGGCTGCGCGCGGGGGACGCCGTGAACCTGGAGCGGCCGCTTCGGTTCGGCGGTGCCCTCGGCGGTCATCTCGTGCTCGGTCACGTCGACGGCACGGGAACGGTGGAGCGGGTAACCCGTGTAGAATCAACCGCGCGGGTGCGCATCAGCCTGCTGGATCGCGGCCTGGAACCGCTGCTGATCCCGCAGGGCTCGGTGGCCGTTGACGGCGTCAGCCTCACGGTGGCGGCCCTGGAAGACGGCCGCTTCGAGGTGATGATCATTCCGCACACGCTGGCGGCGACCACGTTCGGGCGGCTGAGCGCCGGGCAGTCGGTGAACATCGAGACCGATATGATCGGCAAGTACGTGCTCCGATCGATCGCGCTCAAGGGGGCCTCATGAGCGGCTTCGCGACCATCGAGGAGGGGATCGAGGAGATCCGGCAGGGACGGGTCCTGGTCGTCGTGGACGACGAGGACCGCGAGAACGAAGGTGACTTCGTCATGGCCGCCGACAAGATCACCCCGGAGGCCGTGAACTTCATGGCCACCCACGGGCGCGGCCTCATCTGTATGCCGATGACGGGCGAGCGCCTGGATGCGCTGAAGCTCTCGATGATGGTGGCGGAGAACACGGCGCCCATGGGAACGGCCTTCACGATTACCGTCGACGCCCGGCGCGGCGTGAGCACGGGCACCTCCGCCTACGATCGCGCGGTGACCATCCGCACCCTCGTCGATCCCCTCATGACCGCCGCCGACCTGACGGTGCCCGGGCACATCTTTCCCCTGCGCGCGATGGAGGGCGGCGTCCTGCGACGCGCCGGCCACACGGAAGCCTCCGTCGACCTTTCCCGGCTGGCAGGCTGCTACCCGGCGGGCGTCATCTGCGAGGTCCTGGACGAGTCGGGCGCGATGGCGCGCCTGCCCCAGCTCACCGCCGTCGCGGCCAAGTACGGCCTCAAGATGATCACCATCAAGGCTCTCATCGAGTACCGCACGCAGAAGGAAAAGCTCGTGCGGCGACTGGCCAGCACGCGCCTGCCCACGGAGTTCGGCGAGTTCACTGCCATCGCGTACGAGGCGACGGTGTACAGCCGCGTCCACTTCGCCCTCGTGATGGGTGACGTGGCGGGCGACGACGCCGTGATGGTACGCATGCACTCCGAGTGCCTCACGGGCGATGTGTTCCATTCCCTTCGCTGCGACTGCGGCCTTCAGCTCGCCAAGGCGCTCGCCATCATCCAGAAGGCGGGACGCGGGGTCGTGGTGTACCTGCGGCAGGAAGGACGAGGTATCGGCCTGCACAACAAGATCCGGGCCTACGAGCTGCAGGACCAGGGCAAGGACACGGTGGAAGCCAATCAGGCGCTCGGCTTCAAGGCCGACCTCCGGGACTACGGTATCGGAGCGCAGATCCTCGTGGACCTCGGGCTCAAGAACCTGCGCCTGCTCACGAACAATCCCGCCAAGCGGGCCGGCTTGGAGGGGTATGGGTTATCGGTAGTCGAGCGGGTACCGCTTGAAGTGCCGTCTAATCCTGAGAACCACAAGTACCTGAGCACGAAGCGCGACAAGCTCGGGCACCTGTTGTCCTCACTCCCCGACTAGCATGGCCGGACGCGCACCGCAGCCCCGAGCGGCCCGCCAAGCGGCGGGGCGGTTCGCCGTCGTGGCTGGTCGCTTCAACGAGAACATCAGCAAGCGCCTCCTCGACGGCGCGCTGCAGGCGTTCGCCTCCGCCGGCCTCCCCGCCGCCGCTGTCGACGTACACTGGGTGCCCGGCGCCTTCGAGCTGCCACAAGCGGCGGCCCACCTGGCGGCCACCCATCGCTACGCTGGGATCGCCTGCGTGGGCTGCGTAATACGGGGTCAGACCCCGCATTTTGATTTCGTGGCGGGCGAGGCGGCGCGCGGCATTCAGGAGGTGGCGCTGCGCACGGGCGTGCCCGTCACCTTCGGCGTCATCACCGCACTCACCGAGGAACAGGCATGGGAGCGCGCGGGCGGCGAGGTGGGCAATCGCGGCGAGGAAGCCGCGCACGCGGCGCTCGACATGGCGGCCTTCGTCCACTCGCTCGGGGCCAGGGCACATGGGAAGAAGAAGAAAGGCTAGAGAGGTCGCGCTGCAGTTCCTGTATCAGCTCGACGTGAACGGAGCGAGCGACCCCACCGCCTTCGAAAGCGAGTTCTGGTCGCGCCATCCGGTGGACGCGGAGGCGCGCGCCTTCGCGGACGCCCTCGTGCGCGGCAGCAAGGAGCACCAGCCGCGCATCGACGAGCTCATCGCGCGCTACGCCGAGCACTGGGACCTGGACCGCATGGCCGTCGTCGACCGCAACATCCTGCGCCTGGCCGTCTACGAGCTCATGCTCGACGCCGCCGTCCCGCCCAAAGTCGCGATCAACGAGGCCATCGAGATCGCCAAGAAGTTCGGCACCGCCGACTCCGGCCGCTTCATCAACGGCGTCCTCGACCGCATCTACCGAGAGCTGCGCCCGGCTTCCTGACCGGTCAGCAGCGCCCTGTGCGGTACGCGATCCTGTCCGATATCCACGGCAATCTGCCGGCGCTCCGCGCGGTGCTCGCCGACGCCGAGGGCCGCGCGGACGGCCTGCTGTGCCTGGGGGATACCGTCGGCTACGGCGCCGAGCCCCGCCTCTGCGTGGAGCTCGTCGCCGAGCGCGCGGCGGCCGTGGTGGGGGGCAATCACGAGTACGCGGTGGCGGGTCTGCTCGATCTTGGGTGGTTCAACCGGTATGCGCGCGCGGCCGCGGAGTGGACGCAGGAGCAGCTCGATGACGACCACCGTGCGTACATCAGCGGCCTGCCCCTCACGGCGGAAGTGGGCGACGCCACCCTCGTGCACGCCTCCCCGCGGCATCCCGAGGAGTGGGATTATCTCGTCACCGCCGAGGACGGCTTCGCGGCCTTCGGCGCCTTCGCCACGCGCTACTGCTTCGTCGGGCATTCGCACGTCCCGGGCGTGTGGTCGCTGGGCTCCTCCGGTCCCGAACACGATGCCACCGCCGCGGACGTGACGGCCGCGCACGGCCGCCGCTACATCGTCAACGTGGGTAGCGTCGGGCAGCCACGGGACCGCGACCCACGCGCCGCCTACGCGCTCTGGGACGCCGACGCCGGCCACGTCGCCATCCGTCGCGTGCCCTACGACGTGACGGCGGCCCGCGCCCGTATCGAGGCGGCGGGCCTGCCGCGCTTCCTCGCCGACCGGCTCGCGAGCGGCTCGTGATCCCCGACGGGCTGCGGTGGGAGCGGGTGCAGCAGTGGGCGCCGCAGGCGGCGATGCTGGTGGCGTGCGCCTTCGTCCTCGCACTCGCGTTCCCGCGCACCGACTGGGACGGGGCCGCGTGGGCCGCCCTCGCCCCGCTCTTCGTGATGGCGCTGTCGCGCGCGCCCCGCGCCGCCCTCGGCTGGGGCTGGCTCTTCGGTCTGGTGTACTTCCTCGTGCTGCTGCGCTGGCTCAACTTCACCTTCACGACGTACAGCGCCATTCCGTGGCCGCTCACGCTGCTGCCCACGTTCCTGCTCGCCGCCTATTGCGGCCTCTACACCGGGCTCGTGTCCTGGGCCATCGCGTGGACAGCGCGACACCGGTCGGTCGGATGGGCGCTGGGGCTGGCGCCGTTCTTCTGGGTGGCGGGGGAGTGGGTGCGCGGCCATCTCATGGGCGGCTTTCCGTGGGGCAGCCTCGGCTACACGCAGTACACGATGCTGCCCGTGATCCAGATCGCCGAGCTGGGCGGCGTGCACGCCGTCACCTTCCTGGTGGTCGCGGTGAACGCTGCCCTCGCCGGCAGCGTGCTCATGACGTGGCGGCGTGCCCTCACCTCCCTCGTGCTCGGGGGCGCGCTGCTGGGCGCCACCCTCCTCTTCGGCTTTTCGCGTCTCGCGGAGCCGCCGCCACCGGACGAGGTGGCGGTGGCGGTCATGCAGCCCGCCATCGAGCAGCCGATGAAGTGGGAGCCGCGGCACACGCGCGAGACGCTCGAGATCTACTTCGCGCTCACGCGCCGCGCCGCCGCCGACAAGCCACAGCTCGTCGTGTGGCCGGAGCCGGCGGCGCCCACGGTCTTGCGCCGCGATGCGGGCCTGCTCGCCGGCCTCACCGCGCTCTCCGCCACCCTGCGCATCCCGCTCCTGGTGGGGAGCATCGACGCCGAGAACTCCGTGCCTCCGCGGTTCTGGAACACCGCGTTCCTGCTCACCGACCAGGGCATCGTGGGACGCTATGATAAAATTCATCTCGTTCCATTCGGCGAGTACGTGCCGCTGTCGGGACTCATCGGATTTGTCAGGGGCTGGGCCGAGTTCATCGCCGATCTGGAGTCCGGCTCCCGTCCCGTCGTATTTCCGGGTCCGCCAGCCCCGTTCGGCGTCGTGATCTGTTACGAGGGCATTTTCCCCGATCTCGTCCGCAGCTTCGTGAAGGGCGGCGCGCGCCTGATGGTGAACATGACGAACGATGGATGGTTCGGCCGCACGAGCGGCCCCGAGCAGCACCTCACGATGTACCCGTTCCGGGCCGTCGAGCACCGGATCTCCATCGTGCGCGCGGCCAACACCGGGATCTCGGCATTCATCCTGCCCTCCGGCAAGATCGTGCGGCGCATGCGGCTCTATGAGCGCGGCACGATGACCGAGCGCGTGCCGCTGCGCGTGGGCCAGACGCTCTTCACGCGCCTGGGCGACTGGGTGGGCCTGCTCTCGCTCGCCGTCACCGCGGGCGCGCTCGGCGCCGGCGTGCTCGCGCGGAGGAAGGCCTGATGCTCGCCGATCTCAAGCGGGACGTGGTCGACCTCACGCGGCGCGTGGACGAGCTTCGGGGGCATCTTTGACATCCCCGGCAAAGAGAAGCGGCTGGCTGCGCTCGAGACCGAGATGGCGTTGCCCGCCTTCTGGGACGACAACCGGCGCGCCCAGGAGCTGATCCGCGAGCGCTCGGACCTGTCCCGGTACATCACGAGCGTGAGCGCGCTCACGCAGCAGGCGTCCGACCTCACCGTGCTCGTCGAGCTCGGGGAGGAGGTGGATGACGCCAGCCTCGACGCCGAGATCGGCGAGGGCGTGCGCAAGCTGGCGCGCGAGCTCGAGGAGTACGAGTTCAAGGTCATGCTCTCCGGCCCGCACGACGGCAAGGCGTGCGTGGTGTCCATCCATCCCGGCGCCGGCGGCACCGAATCCCAGGACTGGGCCCAAATGCTCATGCGGATGTACCTGCGTTGGTGCGAGCGCGCGGGGCTCAAGGCGGAGGTGGTGGACCTGCTACCCGGCGAGGAAGCGGGGATCAAATCCGCCACCATCGAGGTCACCGGGGAGTACGCCTACGGCTTCCTGCGCGGTGAAGCGGGCGTGCACCGCCTCGTGCGCATCTCGCCCTTCGACGCCTCCAGCCGCCGCCAGACGAGTTTCGCCTCCGTGGCGGTGGTCCCCGAAGTCGACGACGTCGAGATCACCGTGCGCGAGGACGAGCTGCGCGTCGATGTGTTTCGCGCCTCGGGCCCCGGCGGGCAGGGGGTCAATACGGCGGACTCCGCCGTGCGTATCACGCACCTGCCCACGAACATCGTGGTGACGTGTCAGAACGAGCGCTCGCAGCTACGGAACCGTGATACCGCCATGCGCATTCTCAAGGCGCGGCTGTACGAGATGGCGGAGAAGAAGCAGCGCGAGGAGCTGTCGGAGCTGACGGGCCACAAGCGCGAGATCGCCTTCGGCAGCCAGATCCGCTCGTATACGTTCCATCCCTACCAGCTCATCAAGGACCATCGCAGCGGCCTCGAGATCGGCAACGTGCAGGGGGTCATGGAGGGCGACCTCGATCCCCTCATCAAGGCCTACCTGTTATGGGCGCGAGGGACGCGCACATGAGCGAGCGGGAGGACGACAACGACCTCATCCGCCAGCGGCGCGAGAAGCTGGAGGCGCTGTACGGCCGCGGCCTCGAGCCCTTCGGCGCGCGGTATCCCGTCACCCACTGGGCGGAGGGGCTCGCCGAGCGGCTGGACAAGGCCACGGAGGAGGAGCTCGCCGCCGCCGGCGCGGTGGCTCTGGCGGGGCGGCTCGTGGCCAAGCGCGACCACGGCAAGACGTCGTTCGCGCATCTCATGGACCGCACGGGCCGCATCCAACTGTACGCGCGCGCGGATCAGCTCGGCGACGACTACGCGCTTCTCACCAGCCTCGACATCGGCGACTTCATCGGCGTCACGGGGGAGATGTTCCGCACGCGCACGGGCCAGCTCACCGTGGCCGTGAAGTCGTTCACGGTGCTCGCCAAGTCGCTGCGCCCGCTCCCCGAGAAATGGCACGGGCTCAAGGACGTGGAGACGCGGTACCGCCAGCGCTACGTCGACCTCGTGGTGAACCCCGAGGTGCGCGAGATCTTCCTGCTCCGCACGAAAGTCGTCCAGAAGCTGCGAGCGTTCTTCGACGCGCAGGGCTTCGTCGAAGTGGAGACGCCCATGATGCAGCCGATCCCCGGCGGCGCCATCGCGCGCCCTTTCAAGACCCACCACAATGCCCTCGACATGGACCTCTACTTGCGCATCGCGCCCGAGCTCTACCTCAAGCGCCTCGTGGTGGGCGGCTTCGAGCGCGTGTACGAGATCAACCGCAACTTCCGCAACGAGGGCGTGTCCACGCAGCACAATCCCGAGTTCACGATGCTGGAGTTCTACCAGGCGTACGCGGACTACACCGATCTCATCGACCTCACGGAGACGCTCTTCGTCGAGCTCGCGCAGTCGCTGCGCGGCACGCTGCAGCTCACGTGGGGCGAGCATGCCATCGACCTCTCGCCGCCGTGGCGCCGCCTGCCCTTCTTCACGGCGTTGTCGGAGGCGCTCGGCATCGAGGTCACGCCCGACACCGCGGTGGACGCGCTCGCGCAGGCGGCGGCCGCCAAGGGCATCCACGTCAAGAAGGACAAGACCGGGGAGATCTCGGCGCCGTCCATCTGGAAGGACGTCTTCGACGAGATCGTGGAGCCGGGACTCGTGCCGCCGACGTTCATCGTGCAATTCCCGGTGGAGCTGTCACCGCTGGCGAAGAAGAACCGGGACAACCCGCGGGTGGTGGACCGCTTCGAGCTGTTCATCGGCTGCCGGGAGATCGCCAATGCCTACAGCGAGCTCAACGATCCCATCGACCAGCGGCAGCGCTTCGAGGCGCAGGCGCAGGAGCAGGCGCGCGGCGACGACGAGGCGCACTGGCTGGACGAGGACTACCTGCGCGCGCTCGAATACGGGATGCCGCCCGCGGCGGGAGAGGGCATCGGCATCGACCGCCTCGTCATGCTGCTCGCCAACCAGCCATCCATTCGTGAGGTGATCCTGTTCCCGCACCTGCGTCCCGAAGGAGCGGGCGGGTGAGCCGCGGGCTGCCCTTCGAGCTCTTCCTCGGGTTGCGCTACCTGCGCTCACGCGGCCACCGGGCCAGCCTGTCGCTCTTCGTGTGGATCGGCGTGGGCGGCGTGTTTCTCGGCGTGGCCGCGCTCATCGTGGTGCTCGCCGTCATGACGGGCTTTCAGGACGGCATCCGCGACAAGCTGATCTCCGCTAACCCGCACCTGCTCGTGTTCCAGACGGGGCGCGCCGGCCTCACCCACCCCGATCGCGTGGCGGAGCAGGTGAGGGCGGTGGCGGGGGTGCGGGCGGCCACGCCCTTCATCCTGCAGCAGGCGCTCTTCACGAGCGACGCGGGCGAGGCGCACGGGGGGCTCGTGCGAGGCGTGGACCTCGCGCACGCGGCCGTGCGCGAGGACCTCCGCTCCCAGGTCCGCTCGGGCCGGCTCGACGACGCCGACGGCGGAGGCGCCATCCTGCTCGGCATCGAGCTGTCGCGGCTCCTGGGCGTGGTGCCCGGAGACTGGGTGACGGTGATCTCGCCCAAGGGCGCCATCACCGCGGTGGGCATGGTGCCGAAGATGCGCCGATACCTGGTGGGCGGCACCGTCGAGATGGGTATGCACGAGTACGACTCCTCCATCGCCTATCTGGCGCTGCCCGCCGCCCAGGAATTCGCCGGCCTCGCGGGCGCCGTCACCGGCATCGAGGTGAAGCTCGAGGATCCCTTCGACGCGCGGGCGGTGGGGCGCCGCATCGCGTCGGCGCTCGGCTTTCCCTTCTGGGTGCGCGACTGGATGGACATGAACCGCAATCTCTTCGCGGCGCTGCAGCTCGAGAAGCTCGCGCTCTTCGTCATCGTGACCATCATCGTGCTGGTGGCGGCCTTCGCGATCATCGGCCACCTCGTGCTCCTCGTGGCCGAGAAGCGCAAGGAGATCGGCATCCTGAAGTCGATCGGCGCCACCGGCCGCAGCATCACCACCGTCTTCTTCGCGGTGGGCATGACGATCGGCGCCGTGGGAACGCTGGCGGGCAGCGCGGTGGGGCTCGCCATCATCTGGGTCCAGAACACCTACAAGGTGATTCGCCTCGCGGGCGACGTCTACCAGATCGATTACCTGCCCATGAAGCTGACGCCCTCGGACTTCATGCTCATCGTGAGCGCCACCCTCCTCCTGTCGTTCCTGGCCACGATCATTCCCGCCCGCCGCGCCGGCGCCCTCCAACCCGTCGACGTGCTCCGATATGAGTGAGCCCGTTCTTTCGCCGAACGTCGGGCGCGTGCGCGCCCCGACGGCCGAAACAAGAATGAGTAAGCGGGTTGTTTCGCCGGACGTCGCGCGCGTGCGCGCCCGGACGGCCGAAATAAGAATGAGTGAGCCGGATGAGTAAAGATGTTCCCGCGCTGCTCGTGGGCGAGGATCTGGAGAAGGAGTATCGGTCCGGGCCCGAGGTCATCCGGCCGTTGCGGGGAGCATCAATCGCGGTGGGGCCCGCGGAAGTGGTGGCCCTCGTGGGAGCCTCCGGGGTGGGGAAGTCGACGCTGCTCCATCTCGTCGGTGCGCTCGACCGTCCCGCGGCCGGTCGCGTCCTCTTCCAGGGCGAAGACCTTTTCACCCGTAACGAGGCCGGGCTGGCGCGCTACCGTCGGCAGGAGGTCGGCTTCGTGTTCCAGTTCTACAACCTGCTTGGCGAGATGACGGCGCTGGAGAACGCCATGCTGCCCGCGCTGCTCATGCGGCGGCCCACGGGCGAGGCGCGGGAGCGCGCGGCGACGGCACTCGGGGTGGTCGGACTCTCGGACCGGCTGCGTCATCGGCCCGGCGAGCTGTCCGGGGGCGAGCAGCAGCGGGTGGCCATCGCGCGCGCGCTCATGAATGGCCCCAAGCTCATCCTCGCCGACGAGCCGACGGGTAACCTGGACCCGAAAACCAGTGAAGTCATCTATGATTTGTTCCTTCAGTTGCAGGCCGAGCGTGGGATCGCGTTCCTCATCGCCACGCACAATCCCGATCTCGCGCGGCGGGCAGACCGTATTTACCGCCTCGTGGAGGGACGTGCGCGCGAGGTGGAGGCGGACAGCCCGTGATCGCACCCGTTGGCCGGAGATTCGCATCGGAAAAGGCGGGGAAGCAAAAAGTCTAGCGGCCCGTGCGAACCAAGGGCTATACTGAGCCCACGTGGCATTTAACTAGGCGTCGTCCAAAGAGAAAACAGCGTAAGACGGTCCCGGAAGGGGTGGGGAAACCAAGTGTTTGAACGGTTTACCGAACGGGCGCGGCGGGTGATCATTCTGGCTCGCGAGGAAGCTGGGCGTTTTCGGCACGACTTCGTCGGCACCGAGCACGTCCTCCTCGGCCTCATCCGCGACGGCGAAGGTATCGCCACCGCGGTCCTGCAGCGCCTCGGCCTTCGCCTGGAAACGGTGAAGGCGGAAGTCGAGCGAGCGCTTGCCGGGTTCCCCAAGACGCTCACGTTTGGTGAAGTGCCGTTCACCCCGCAGGCCAAGCGCGTCCTCGAGCTCTCCATCGAGGAGGCGCGGCAGCTCGGCCACAACTACATCGGGACCGAGCACCTGCTGCTGGGGTTGATGAAGGAAGGGCAGTCCATCGCCGCCAAGATCCTCGAGTCCCTCGGCGCCCGGCTGGACGAAGTCCGGCAGGAGACGCTGGCGCTCCTCGGTGATCAGTACTACCCGCGGCCGAAGAAGCGCTCGCAGACACCCGTCCTCGACGAGTTCGCGCGCGACCTCACGCAGCTCGCGCGGGAGAGCAAGCTCGACCCCGTCATCGGCCGCGAGTCCGAGATCGAGCGGGTCATCCAGATCCTCGCCCGCCGCACGAAGAACAACCCGGTGCTGATTGGTGAGCCTGGCGTGGGCAAGACCGCCATCGTGGAAGGCCTCGCGCAAAAGATCATCAGCCACGACGTGCCGGACGTGCTCGTGAACAAGCGCCTGCTGCAGCTCGACCTCGGAGCCCTGGTGGCGGGCACCAAGTACCGCGGGCAGTTCGAGGAGCGCCTGAAGGCCGTCATGAAGGAAATCCGCCAGTCGGAGAACGTCGTGCTCTTCCTCGACGAGCTGCACACGCTCATCGGGGCGGGCGCCGCCGAAGGCGCCATCGACGCCTCCAACATGCTGAAGCCGGCGCTGTCGCGCGGCGAGATCCAGACCATCGGCGCCACCACGCTCGACGAGTACCGCAAGTACATCGAGAAGGACGGCGCCCTCGAGCGCCGCTTCCAGCCTGTGATCGTGAAGGCGCCCTCGGTGCCGGAGGCGATCGAGATCATCCGCGGCCTGCGCCACAAGTACGAGGCGCACCATCGAGTCAAGATCACCGAGCAGGCGATCAACGCCGCCGTCACGCTGGCGGACCGCTACATCACGGATCGCCAGCTTCCGGACAAGGCCATCGACGTCATCGACGAGGCGTCTTCACGGACTCGCTTGATGGCGCTCACGCCGCCGCCCGCGCTGAAAGAGATCGAGCGCGAGCTGGAGCGCGTCATCCGTGAGAAGGACCTTCACCTGGAGGCGCAGGAGTTCGAGAAGGCCGCGTCGCTTCGGGAAAAAGAAAAGGTCCTCCGGGGGCGCGACGAGGACCTCAAGCGCGACTGGGAGAAAAACAAGGGCAAGGGCACGCAGTCCGTGGGCGAGGAGGACATCGAGTTCATCGTCTCGCGCTGGACGGGCATCCCACTCTCCAAGCTCGAGGAGAAGGAATCCGCCAAGCTCGCGCGCATGGAAGACGCCATGCACGGGCGCATCATCGGCCAGGACGACGCGGTGAAGGCAGTGTCGCGCGCCATCCGACGCTCGCGCGCCGGTCTCAAGGACGCCAGGCGGCCCGTGGGCTCCTTCATCTTCCTCGGTCCCACCGGCGTGGGGAAGACCGAGCTCGCGCGCGCCCTTGCCGAGTACCTCTTCGGGGACGAGAACGCGCTCATCCGCGTGGACATGTCGGAGTACATGGAGAAGTTCTCCGTGTCGCGGCTGCTCGGCGCCCCTCCCGGCTATGTCGGCTACGAGGAAGGCGGGTTCCTCACCGAGAAGGTGCGGCGCCGTCCGTACTCCGTGGTGCTCTTCGACGAGATCGAGAAGGCGCACCCGGACGTGTTCAACATGCTGCTGCAGGTGCTCGACGACGGCCGCCTCACGGACTCGCTGGGGCACGTGGTGGACTTCAAGAACACCATCCTCATCATGACGTCGAACCTCGGCACCAGCCTCATCGGCAAGCGCATCACGCCCGGGTTCATGCAGGAGGGCGACGATGCCACCTACGAGAAGATGAAGGACCGGGTGATGGAGGAGCTCAAGCGCGGCTTCCGGCCCGAGTTCATCAACCGGATCGACGACATCATCGTGTTCCACTCGCTCACGCTCGGTCACATCCAGCAGATCGTCCGGATGATGATCGGCCGCATCAACAAGCAGCTCACCGAGAAAGGCATCGAGCTGGTGCTGACTCCGGCGGCGGAGGCGGCGCTGGTGGAAAAGGGATACGATCCCACCTACGGCGCGCGGCAGCTGCGGCGCACCATCCAGAAGCACGTCGAGGACCCGCTCGCGGAGGCCATCGTCCGCGGGCAGGTGCCCGAGTCCGCGCGCATCGAAGTGGACGTGGAGGGCGTGAACTTCGTCTTCCGCGAAGCGCAGGCCGCCCACGCCCCTCTCGAGCTTGCTGAGCGCTGACCGGCCGCCCGCGCGCGCCTGAAGGGCCGGTGACAGCACTGGTGCGAGTCCGTCTGGCCTTCGTCATGGCCGCCGTCATCGTTCTCTCCTTCGTCCTCGCCGCCGCCGCGCAGCAGCCTCCCATCGTGGTGAAGGAGCTCGCGGTGGAGGGGAACCGCCGGGTGCAGGAGGCGGTCATCCTGGGACGGATCAAGACGGGGGTGGGCACCCCCTTCAACGCCTCCCAGGTGTCCGAGGACGTGCGCGCCGTGTTCGCCCTCGGCTTCTTCGACGACGTCCAGCTGCGCGTGGACGATTTCGAAGGCGGCGTGAAGGTCACCTTCACCGTGTCCGAGCGGCCCTTCGTGCGCGACGTCGAGTTCGTCGGCAACAAGCAGCTCTCCACCTCCGAGCTGCAGGAGAAGATCGACATCAAGCTCGGCAGCGTGTACAACCCCGTCGACATCCAGCGCGCGAGCGAGAAGATGAAGGAAGCGTACGAGGAGAGCGGATACTTCGAGGTGCAGATCAGCCCCGAGGTGGAGAAGTTCAGCGACGGCGACGTGAAGGCGGTCTTCAACATCAACGAGGGGCGCCGGATCACCATCGACACGATCGTCATCCGCGGCAATAAAGGCTTGAGCGACCGGCAGATCAAGGCCGCCATGACCACGCAGGAGCGCCAGTACTACATCCTGCGCGGCACCGTGCAGCGCCAGCGTCTCGAAGAGGACATCGATCGCATCATCGCCCTCTACAACGACCACGGCTACATCCAGGCGCGGGTGGAGTCGCATGACATCGCGGTGGACCGCGACCGCGCGCGGGTCACGGTCACCATCGACATCGTGGAAGGGCCGCAGTATCGGGTGGGCGAGATCAAGATCACCGGCGTCACCCTGGTGCCGGAGAGCGAGGTGCGCCGCCAGCTCAAGTTCAAGGGCGGTGACGTCTTCTCGCGCACGGCGCTCCGGGAGAGCGCCCGGCAGATCGCCGACCTCTACAGCACCATCGGCCGCGCCTCTGCCGACATCGTCCCGCGCACGGAGATGGTGGCGGGCAATCACGTGAACGTCACCCTCGAGATCACGGAAGGTCCCGAGGTGTACGTGGAGCGCATCAACATCGCGGGCAACGTGCGGAGCGAGGACAAGATCCTGCGCCGCGAGATCCCCATGGTGGAGGGCGACCTCTTCACATCGCAGAAGCTGAACCGGGCGCGGCAGCGCCTCATCAACCTCGGATATTTCGAAGCGGTGAACGTCACCACGCAGCCGGGTAGCGACCGCACGCGCATCATCGTCAACGTCGACGTCACCGAGCGTCCCACCGGCCTCTTCAGCATCGGCGGCGGCTACTCGTCGGTGGACTCCTTCGTGGGCACCATCGATCTGCGGCAGAACAACTTCCTCGGCCGCGGCTGGCAGGCTTCACTGGCGATCCGTGCGGGCGGGACGAGCCAGCAGGGCATCGTCTCCTTCACGGAGCCGTGGCTCTTCGACCGGCCGCTCTCCGCCGGCTTCGACCTCTTCAGTACGTCGCGGCAGTACACCGAGTACGACTACGAGACACTCGGCGGTGGGCTGCGGCTGAGCCATCCCTTCGCGGAGTACTGGCGCTGGCACGTGAACTACCGCCTCACGCGCGACGAGATCGACGACGTCGCCCTCACCCTCTCCCCGGCCTTTCGGGACGAGATCGGCACGCGCATCACCTCGCTCGTGTCCGGCGCCATCACGCGCGACAGTCGCGATAACGTGCACGCGCCCACCTCGGGCGGCCAGGTGTCGGCCGTCCTCGACGTGGCGGGCCTGGGCGGCGACACGCGGTTCGTGAAGATGGTCGGCTTCACGACGTACTTCAAGCCCATCTGGTTCGATCACATCCTGTCCGGCCGCGCCGAGCTGGGGTACGGCTTCGGGTGGGGGGGGGAGGAGCTGCCCATCTTCGAGCGGTTCTACATGGGCGGCCCGAACTCCTTCCGCGGGGTGAAGAGCCGCAAGATCTCGCCCGTGGACGAGTTCGGCACCCGGATCGGCGGCACCTCGGAGATCCTGGGCACGGTCGAGTACATCGTCCCGCTGCCGTTCAATCTGCGCGCGGCGGGCTTCGTCGATATCGGCAATGTGTACGGGTTCGACACCAAGTTCGACCCCACCGACCTGCGGCAGGCGGTGGGCGCGGGCGTGCGGTGGATCTCGCCCTTCGGTCCCATCCGGGTCGACTACGGGATCAACGTGGATCGCCGCCGGGGTGAGGATTTCGGAGCGCTCCATTTTTCGGTGGGTTCCCCATATTGAGGAGGCGCAGGATGAAGGGGACGGTGTTCGTGTGGTTGATCATGGGGGCGCTGGCGGCGGCCGGCGTGGTTTCGGCGCAGACGCCGGCGGCCGTGCCCGCCGCGCAGACGAATCGGATCGGCTTCATCGACGTGCAGCGCGTGCTCGCCCGCTCGGTGGCGGGCGTGGCCGCGCGCGAGCAGCTGGAGCGTGAGAAGGCCACCATGCAGAAAGAGATGGACGGCAAGCGTCAGGAGCTCGAGAAGCTCCGGGACGAGCTGGAGAAGAAAGGCCCGCTGATGACGGTGGAGGCGCGCCGCGACAAGCAGGAGACCTTCGACCGCAAGCGGCGCGACGCCGCGCGCCTCGCTGACGACTTCCAGAAAGAGCTCGAGAAGAAGGAGCAGGGCCTCCTGCAGAAGGTTTTGCAGGACGTCTCCGGTGTCATCGAGAAAGTGGGCAAGGAGCGCGGCTACTACCTCATCGTCGAGAAGCGGGGCGCGGTGGTGCTGTACTCGGCCGCGGAGGCCGACCTCACCGATGAGATCATCCGTGCCTACGATCGGGACGCCGGGACGAAGGGCAAGAAGTAACAGGCGATGTCGGGGCCGGCCGGGTTCACTCTCGGCGAGCTTGCCGCAGCACTCGGGGCCACCCTCGAAGGCGACCCCGCCCGCGTGGTGACGGGGGTGGCGCCGCTCGCGAGCGCATGCCCCGACGACATCTCCTTCTTGATCGATCTCCGCTACCGTGAGGCGGCGCGGGTCTCCCGCGCGGGCGCGTTCCTCACCCCGGTGCAGGCGATGGACCTGCCCGCGCCCACACTGCGGTGCGCGGCCCCGCAGCAGGCGCTCATTCAGCTCCTCACCCTCTTCCATCCCGTGACACCCACCAAGCCCGGCATCGACCCCGCGGCGGTGGTGGCGGCGGACGCGCACGTCGACGGCAGCGCCTCGGTGGGGGCGCTGACGGTGGTGGAAGCGGGGGCGCGCGTCGGCGCCGGCGTGCGTCTCTACCCGCTCGTGTACGTGGGCGCCGGCGTGGAGATCGGCGAGGGCAGCATCATCTACCCGCACGTCACGCTGCGCGACGGCGTGCGACTGGGCCGGCGCGTGATCGTGCACCCGGGCGCGGTGCTCGGAGCCGACGGCTTCGGCTACGCCTTCCACGACGGCGCGCATCGAAAGATCCCGCAGGTGGGCGGTGTGCGCGTGGAGGACGACGTGGAGATCGGCGCCAATACCACCATCGACCGCGCCACCTTCGGCGACACCGTGATCGGGCGTGGCACCAAGATCGACAACCTCGTGCAGCTGGGCCACAACGTCGAGGTGGGCGAGCACTGCATCATCGTCTCCCAGGTCGGCGTGTCGGGCTCCTCGCGTCTCGGCCGCGGAGTGGTGCTGGCGGGGCAGGTGGGTGTGGCCGATCACGTCACCATCGGTGACGGCGCCATCATCGGTGCCCGCTCGGGCATCGCGGCCGACGTGGCGCCCGGCGACAAGCTCCTCGGCACGCCCGCGCGGCCCATCCTCCAGGCCAAGCGCATCATGCTCGCCGAAGCCAGGCTTCCCGAGCTGCTGCAGCGCATGCGCGCGCTCGAGCGGCGCCTGGAGGCGCTCGAAGGCGCTCCTCCCACAGAGGACGATGCCGGCGCCTGAGATTCACCCCACCGCGCTCGTCGATCCGCGCGCCACGCTCGGCGACGGCGTCCGGGTGGGTGCCTTTACCATCGTGGGGCCGGACGTCACGCTGGAGGCGGCCGTCGAGCTCGGCCATCACGTGATCCTGGAAGGCCGGGTGGCTCTCGGCGCCGGCGTGAAGGTCGGGCACGGTGTCGTGCTGGGCGCGGTCCCTCAAGATTTGAAGTTCAAGGAGGGCACGCCTTGCGGCGTACGGGTGGGGGCGGGCACCGTCATTCGCGAATACGTCACCGTGAGCCGGTCCACGAAGCCGGAGACGTCGACCGACATCGGCAGCGGCTGCCTGCTCATGACGGGGTGCCACGTCGCCCACGATTGCCGTCTCGGTGACGGCGTGATCGTCATCAACTCCGCGGGCATCACCGGCCACTGCGACGTCGGCGACCGCGCCACCATCGGTGGCTTCGCGGGGCTGGTGCCGTTCACACGCGTGGGCACGCACGCCTACGTCGGAGGCTACAGCAAGTGCGTCGCCGACATTCCGCCCTATGTTCTGGCGGAAGGCATCCCGGCCACGGCACGCGCGGTCAACGTCATCGGGCTGCGGCGCGCGGGCATGGAGGCCGCCGAGCGCCGGCTGCTCCAGGATGCCTTCCGCATTCTCTATCGCAGCGGCCTGAGCCCGCGCCGCGCCACCGAGCGGATCCGCGACACGCTGCCGCCGGCGGCGCCCATCAAGGTGCTGCTCGACTTCATCGCGGGCTCGCGACGGGGCATTTGCGCCGGTGGTGAGCCGGCAAGCACAGAAGAGCCGGCCCCCGTGGCCGGGGAGGGCGAACGCTGATGGCGGTGATTCCCGCGCGCGCGGGCGTGGTGGGCACGGGTCACATGGGCCAGTATCACGTGCTCGCGTACGCGGAGCTGCCGGACGTGGAGCTGGTGGGCGTGGCCGACATCGATCCCGGGCGGGCGGCCACCATTGCCGCGCAGTACGAGACGATCGCCTTCAGCGACCACCGCGAGATGATCGGGCGCGTGGACGTGGCCAGCGTGGCGGTCCCCACGGAGCAGCACTTTCACGTGGCGCGCGACCTCCTCGAGGCGGGCATCAGCGTGCTCATCGAAAAGCCGATGACGCCCACCATGGACGAGGCGCGGGAGCTCTTCTCGATCGCCACCCGCACGGGCTCCATCCTGCACGTGGGCCACGTGGAGCGGTTCAACGGCGCCGTGGACGAGCTCAAGCAGATCGTCAACGGCCCCATCCTCATCGAGTCGCGGCGCCTGGGGCCCTTCGTCCCCCGCGTGCAGAAGGACACGGTGATCATGGATCTCATGATCCACGACATCGACATCGTGCTCGCGCTCGTGGGCTCGCCCGCCCGGCACCTCACCGCCTTCGGCGCCTCCGTGCACTCCGAGGTGGCCGACGTGGCGAGCGTGCAGATCCGCTTCGAGTCGGGCGCGCTCGCCACCATCACGGCCAGCCGCGCCACCGAGGAGAAGATCCGCACCCTCGCCATCACGCAGCCCGACGCGTACATCGTGCTCGATTACACCGAGCAGGACATCCACATCTACCGGCGTGCCGCCCAGCAGTACACGATGAACCGCAAGTCCATCCGGTACTCGCGCGCCTCCTTCGTGGAGCACCTCAAGGTGCACCGCGACAACCCGCTCAAGCTCGAGCTGCAGCATCTCATCTCCGCCGTGCGCCGGCGCCAGGCGGGCGAGGCAGTGGACCTCGTCCAGAACGAGGACCTGCGCTCGCTCGCGATGGCGCTCGAGATCGAGCGCATGATCCGGGACGGCGTCGCCGACGTGTCGCTGGAACGGGACGTGCCGTGGAGCGCATCCTCGGTCTGATCTGCGGCGCCGGCGTGTTGCCGGCGCTGATGGCGGAGCAGGCGCGGCGTCAGGGATGGCGCGTCGTGGCCTTCGCCTTTCCCGGCGCCTGCGGTCTCGAGGCGCATGCCGACGTCGTGATTGCCAGCCGCGTGGGCGAGCTCGCCCCCGTGCTCGCCGCCCTGCAGGCGCAGAAGGTGGAGAGCGCGGCCTTCTCCGGTAAGTTCTGGATGTCCGACCTCCTGCGCGCGCAGGCGCCCGACGGCGTTCACGCGCGCATGGTGAGCGAAGCGGGCTCTCTCGTCGACACCAACATGACGGCGGTGGTGGTGGCGACGCTCGGCTCGCTCGGCATCACGCTCCTCGACCAGCGCGCCTTCCTCGGCGAAGAGCTGGTGGAGGCGGGCTGCTGGTCGCGCCGGCAGCCGACGGCGGAGGAGTGGAGCGACGTCCGCCGCGGCTTCGCGGTGGCGCGGGCGCTCGCGGACGCGAGCGTGGGGCAGACCGTCGTCGTGAAGGGCGGTGCCGTGAGCGCGGTGGAGGCGATCGAAGGTACGAGCGAGGCCATCCGCCGCGGGACGTCGCTGAGCGGTCCGGGCGCGGTGGTGGTGAAATCGGTGGCGCGCGCGCACGATTTCCGCTTCGACATTCCCACGGTCGGTACGGAGACGATCGAGGCGGCGGCGGCGGGGGGCGCAGGGGTGGTGGCGGTGGAAGCCGGCAGCGTGTTCCTCCTCGACCGCGGGGCCACCGCGCGCTGCGCCGACGCCGCCGGCATCGCCCTCGTGAGCACGGATGGCGCAAGCAGCTGAACGTGCCCTCGTGATCATGATCGCGGTCGGCGAGGCCTCCGGCGACCTGCACGGCGCCACGCTCTGCCGTGCGCTGCGCGCGGCGGCGCCGGAGTGCCGGCTCGTCGGCATGGGCGGTCCCCGCATGCGCGCGGAAGGCATGGACGTCGCCATCGATCTCACGGGAGCGGCGGCGGTGGGCGGCACGGAAGCGGTGGGACGGGTCCCCGCGCTCGTGCGCGCGTACAGGACCATGCGCGCGATGCTCGCCGCTCCCGTGCCCCCCGCCGTGCTCGTGCTCGTGGACTTTCCCGAATTCAATCTGAGATTGGCCGCCGCCGCCCGCCGCGCGGGCGTGCCCGTCGTGTATTTCATCCCGCCCCAGATCTGGGCGTGGCGCCCGTGGCGGATCCGCGCCATCCGCCGCCTCACCTCGCTCGTGCTCGCCGTGTTTCCGTTCGAGCACGCGCTGTACCGTGGCGCGGGCGTGCGTGTCGAGTTCGTGGGCCACCCCGTGCTCGACGCGCTCGCGGGAGCGCCCACTCGCGAACAGGCAAGGGGCGAGCTCGGTCTCGACGGCGTCGGGCCCGTGATCGGCGTGCTGCCGGGCAGCCGTCGCGAAGAGGTGGAGCGCCTGCTGCCCGCCATGTGCGAGGCGGCGGCGCGCGTGGCAGCCGCGCGTCCCGGCGCGCGCTTCGTCCTCGCGCTTGCGCCCACCATCGAGCGCGCCACCGCCGACCGGCTGGTGCACGGCGCCCGCGCGCGCATCGAGGTCGTGGCCGGCCGCACGCATGCCGTCGTGCGCGCAGCCGATCTCCTGCTCATCGCTTCCGGCACCGCCACCCTCGAAGCGGCCCTCCTCGGCACGCCCATGGTCGTGTGCTACCGGCTGTCGTGGCTGAGCGAGGCGATCGCCCGCCTGCTCATCCGCGTGCCGTGGATGAGCCT
>JBKKCN010000502.1:0-7606 GCA_046712525.1 Candidatus Rokuibacteriota bacterium | reverse complement strand
GTGCAGGCGATGGAGCATGGCGGTGTGGCGAAGGAGGAGCTGCGCCATGCGCGCCACGTCCTCCGGCGACGTCACGAGAGGCTTGAAGGCGCCGGGCAGCGTGCTCACGGTGCACTCGAGGCCCGGTTCGTCGGGCAGCAGCGCCGCCAGCAGCCGGGCGAGGCGGTCGGTATACGTGAGCCGTTCCTCGTCGAGCCAGCTCGGCAGGTACACCTCTTCCTTCACGCGCGTGCCGTGAAAGGGACCGTACGGAAAGCCGTTGATGGTGAACACGTAGAGGCCGTGCGTGGCGAGGAAGTCACGGAAGGCCTCCAGCTCACCCGGGTGCGACAGGGTCTCCGCCGCGATGCCGGAGAGGCGGAGGCCGACGCCGAAGGGCCGGTCGGGCGCGACCTCGCGCTTGACGGCGGTCACGTACCGCTCGAGATTCGCGCGCACCTCGGGCCACGTCTCGCCGGCGTGGATGTTGGTGCAGTACGTGAGGTGCGGATTTCCGGGAGTGGAAAGCCTCAACGGGCGGCGTCGCGCGCGCGGAGCTCCGCGAGGGCGGCGAGGACGGCGTCCTCGCGCATCTCGTGCACCTCGACACCGCGGCCGACCGCGCGCAGCAGCGTCACCGTGAGCTCGCCGCCGAGGTGCTCACGGAACTCCTCGAGCCCGTCGAGGACGGTGGGCCGCTTGGCGGGTCCCAGATCGAGGGCGGCGTCCCACAGGCGCAGCCCCAGCCGCTCGAGCAGGCTCAGGATCGGCTCGAGGGCGGTGGTGGCGAGGAGGCCCGTACGCACGGAGTAGACCGTGTCGAGCGCGACCCCGATGGCCACCGCCTCGCCATGACGCAGGCGATTACCCGACAGGGACTCCAGCTTGTGCGCCGCCCAGTGTCCAAAATCGAGCGGCCGCGCGCTGCCCATCTCGAAGGGATCGCCGGACGTCGCGATGTGATCGAGATGCAGCTGAGCGGCGCGGCGCACGAGGTGCTGCAGCGGCTCGGGGTCACAGACGGCGAGCGCGTCCGCGTGCGCGCACAGCCACGTGAAGAATTCCGCGTCGCGGATGAGCGCGACCTTGACGGCCTCCGCCATGCCTGCCACCGTGTCGCGCCGGCCGAGGGTGTCGAGGAAGCGGCGATCGTTGAGCACGGCGAAGGGAGGCGCGAAGGTCCCGAGGAAGTTCTTCTTGCCGAAGGCGTTGACTCCGTTCTTGACGCCCACGCCGGAGTCCGCCTGCGCGAGCACGGTGGTCGGCACCCGCGTCACCCGTACCCCGCGATGCACGACACCCGCCACGTACCCGACCATGTCGAGCAGCGCACCGCCGCCCACGACCACCACGTGCGACTGCCGGTCCACCCGCAGGGCGTCGAGCCGCGCCTGCAGGGCGGCCACCTCCGTGGGGTCGTTCTTCACGCGCTCGCCACCCTCCAGGACGAGGGGAGCCTCGATCAGCTCCAGGCGATCGGCGTGATGGGCGACGTAGGCGTCGATGTCGGCGAGGAGCCGGGGCCAGACGTCCACGAGCGCGCGCTCGACGATGACGAGCAGGCGCTGGCGGCGCAGCGGCTCCTGGCGGGCGAGGGCCTCCACCAGGTGGAGATTGTCAGGCGCAAAAACGTCGGTGGTGAAGCAGACGGGGAACTCGTAGGGCACGGTGATCTTCTGCACGTGTATGGATCCCGCCGTGCGGGTGGTAACCATGGCGCGGTGAAGGCTACTATGGCGCCTCGAAAAGTGTCAAGACGACGCGATCAACGAACGCGATCAACGAAACGGCTCGCCTGCGCGTTGATCGGCCCGCCCTCAGGGTGACGTGGCCTTGCCGATGTACTGTGCCAGCGCGAAGTTGGCCCGGCCGAGCTGGTCAAGAAGCTCGACATAGCGGCCGTGAAGTCCCTGTAGCTGCGCGAGCTCCTCGCGGCTTTGCGGTGCTGGCAACCGGCGCAGCTCACCGAGGATCAGGCGCCGACCGCCAAGAGCAGCAAGGAAGGCGTTGTACGGCTTTGGATCCATGAAATCGGGGCGGGCTCGTCGAGCCGTGCCGTGGCCTTGGACCAGCGCTCGGCCGCATCGGCCCACGGCACGCCGCGATCGAGCGCCTGTGTGGCTTCGTGGAGGTACCTTTCGAGCGGATCGAGAACGAGCATACGCTGCTCCATGGGTAGCATGGCCGCTCGCCCACCGATCTCTTTCAGCCGGTCCGCGCCCCCCGGGCAGCGACAAGATCGTACGTGCGCAGGCCGGCGCGCGTGGCCTTCTCCAGACTTTCGGCAAACTTCCCGACGGCTTCGGCGGCATCGCTCAGCGCCTTGGCGACCGCCGTCAGCACCAGTAGCGGTTGACTGTCTGCCGGCCGCGCCGCAGCACCACGCAGATAACCAATAGCGCACCGATCACTCTGACATCCCACCTGCGCATGACCACCTCCTCGCGTCGATATTACACGGCCGACCATGGCAGCGTCGTAGCGCCTAAGCCCGCCACCGAACGACCAACGGCAGGGTTGGCCGGAAATCATGGAACCCGTTGGATGTGCGCCGGCCCAGTCCAGTTCCAGCGGCGGCTCCAGGGCTTCGCGTATACGGAAGAGATCCAGTTCATAGCGCTCTGACGCCCGCAGACAAGCGCGACACGTGCGGACCACACACCGTGACGGCGTCAGCGTCCGACGGGCACCCTGACACCAACCCCGTGGTACAGTGCGCAAAAAGCGCGACGAAGGAGCCTCCATGGAATTCGGGATCCTGTTCACCTCGCACCCCAATCACGTCACCGAGCCCTACCCGCACCGCGACGTGCACGCGCGCGTGACGGCGGAGATCGAAGCCGCCGATCGGCTCGGCTACGACACCGCGTGGGTGGCGGAGCACCACTTCTCCAACCAGTACGGGATCATGCCGGACGTCTTCACCTACATGGGCTACCTCGCCGCGCGCACGTCGCGCATCAAGCTGGGGACCGCCGTGGTCACGGTGCCGCTCTACGAGCCCATCCGCATCGTGGAGAACATGGCCTTCGTGGACATCCTCTCCGGCGGGCGCGTCGTGCTCGGCCTCGGCTCCGGCTATCGCCCCTACGAGTTCGACGGGTTTGGACGCGACTTCGAGGCGCGCCGCGACATCCAGGAAGAAGCGATCGACCTCATCCTCAAGCTCGTGCACGAGCGGCGGGTCAAGCACCAGGGCCCGCACTTCAACTCCACCATCGAGGGCGACTACGAGATCTTCCCCGTGAGCGTGCAGCAGCCACACCCGCCGCTGTTCATGGCGGCCGGCACCGACCGCTCCATGGCGTACGCGGCCCGGCACGGTTTCGGGTTGATGCTCTCCACGTTGCCGTCGTTCCCGACGCTCGCCAGGCAGATCGGTTTCTATCGCAACCACATGAAGGAAGCGCCGGCCCCGCTCAACGCCAACCCCGCGCACGGCAGCGTGGACATCGCGCGGTGGGTCTACGTGGCGGAGACGGACGCCGAGGCCAAGCGCGACAGCGCGGAGGGCATCGTGCGCCACATCAGCCACTTCATGAGCGGCGCCACCGCCGGCTATCTGGGCAACGTGTCCGAGAAGAGCAGCACGGACACCCTGAACTATGACGATCTCGCCTCCACCACCATCCTGCATGGCTCGCCGGAAACGGTCGTGAGGCGGCTGAAGGAGCTGCACAAGGCCACGGGCCTCACCTCCCTGCTGCTGCACTACCCGCCCTATTACGGCCACGAGAAGGCGATGAAGAGCCTGCGCCTGTTCGCCGAGCGCGTGATGCCGGCGTTCAAGCAGTAGGCGCCATGGCGCTCGAGCCGCAGGCGCGCGCGGTCCTCGATCTGGTCAAGAAGGTCGGACGGCCGTCCTATGACCAGCTGTCGCCGCCGGAGGCGCGGAAACAGTACCGGGAGACACGGACGGCGCTCCAGCCCGAGGCGCCGGACATGGCCGTCGTCAAGGATCTCTCCGCGGACAGCGCTGCCGGACCCATCCCGCTTCGTCTGTACCGGCCGCAGGGCGCCGCCGACGGCGCGCCCCTGCCCGCACTCATCTACTTCCACGGCGGGGGCTGGGTCATCGGCGATCTCGAGACACACGATGTCCTCTGCCGTCAGCTCGCGCAGCAGTCAGGCCTCGTCGTGGTCGCGGTGGACTACCGCCTGGCGCCCGAGCACAAGTTCCCTGCCGCCGTGGACGATTGCTGGGCGGCGACGCGCTGGATCGCGTCGCATGCCGGCGACCTCGGCATCGACCCTCATCGGCTCGCCGTCGGCGGCGCCAGCGCAGGCGGCAACCTGGCGGCCGTGATCGCGATCATGGCACGCGACGGGGGCGGGCCTGCGCTCGCCTTCCAGCTCCTGATCTATCCCGCCACCGACCTGACCCGCGTCGCGCCTTCTCACGCCGAGTTCGCCGACGGCTATCTGCTCACACGCACTCTCACGGGGTGGTTCACGGCGCACTACGTGCGCAACGCCGCCGACCAAACTGACTGGAGAGGGTCGCCGTTTCGGACCGCGTCGCTGGCCGGCGTGGCGCCGGCGCTCATCATGACCGCCGGCTTCGATCCCCTGCGCGACGAAGGCGAGGCCTACGCGATGCGGCTGCGGGATGCCGGCGTGACGGTCGACTACGTCTGTTACGGCGGCATGATCCACGGCTTCCTCCCCATGGGCCGGGCCCTCGACACGGCCACGCGCGCCGTCGCGCACGCAGCCGCATCACTACGACAGGCACTGAGGTGATGCCCCCGTGAGCGATGACCTCTGCTTCATGACCGCCACCGACCTCGCCGCCCACATCCGCGCCCGGAAAGTGTCCGTGACGGAGACGGTGCAGGCGCACCTGGCCCAGATCGAGCGCATCAATCCGAAGGTGAACGCGATCGTGACCCTCACCGCCGAGCGCGCGCTGGGCGAGGCGCGCGCCAAGGACGACGCGCTGGCGCGGGGTGAGGCAACGGGCCCGCTCTTCGGCCTGCCCGTGGCGCACAAGGACCTCGTCCCCACGCGCGGCATCCGCACCACCTACGGCTCGCCCATCTACCGGGACCACGTGCCGGAGGAGGACGGGCTCATCATCGAGCGCCTGCGCACGGCGGGCGCCGTGACTATCGGTAAAACCAACACCCCCGAGTTCGGCGCCGGCTCGCAGACATTCAACGAGGTCTTCGGCCGCACCCTGAACCCGTACGATCCGACCAAGACGTGCGGCGGCTCCAGCGGCGGCGCCGCGGTGGCGCTCGCATGCGGCATGGTGCCCATCGCCGACGGCAGCGACATGGGCGGCTCGCTGCGCAACCCCGCCGCCTTCTGCAACGTGGTGGGCCTGCGTCCCGCCGCCGGCCGCGTGCCCACGTGGCCGAGCGAGACGCCGTGGTTCCCCTTCTCCGTGCAGGGCCCGATGGCCCGCACCGTCCAGGACGTCGCCATGCTGCTGAGCGCAATGGCGGGCCCAGACCGCCGCTCGCCCATCGCCATCGCCGAGCCCGGCGACCGCTTCCGTGCCCCCCTCGAGCGCAGCGTCAAGGGCGTGCGCATCGCCTTCAGCCTCGATCTCGGCGGCTTGCCCGTCGACCCGCGGGTGACGAAGGCGATTGCGGCCCAGCGCAAGACCTTCCAGTCACTCGGCTGCCAGGTGGAGGACGGCCAGCCCGACTTCACGGACGCTCGCGAGATCTTCCAGGTCTTCCGTGCGTGGGCCTTCGCGATCAAGTACTCGCCCCTCCTCGCCACTCACAGGCACGAGCTGAAGGACACCGTGATCTGGAACGTGGAGGAAGGCCTGAAGCTCACGGGCGCCGACATCGGCGAGGCCGAGGTCAAGCGCGGCCACCTCTACCACCGGGTCCGCCAGTTCATGGAGACCCACCACTTCCTGGTCCTGCCGTCGACGCAGGTACCGCCCTTCGACGTGACGCAGCCCTACGTCACCGAGATCAACGGCACGAGACTCCCCACCTACATCGACTGGATGCGCGCCTGCTCCGACATCACGGTGACAGGCCTGCCGGCGATCTCCGTGCCCGCCGGCTTTACAGACGAGGGGTTACCAGTAGGAATTCAGATCGTGGGCCGCCACCAGGACGAATGGGGCGTCCTCCAGCTCGCCCACGCCTTCGAGCAAGCCACCGGAATCGGCAAGCGCCGTCCTGCAGTTACGGAGAAGTAAGCCCACGCAACACGAGCGCCGACGGTCGAAGCAGCGAGGAGAGCGTGGCGGCGGGTCGGGGATCGAGATGCCTGACGCCGACGGCTTCGCGTTGATCCGCGAGTGAGATTCGTGGCCAACCAGCGCAGGAGGACGTGTCGGAGCTCGCTCTCACCGCCTATGCCCGGATCGAGGACCGCGAGGCGGACGCTTGCGGCAGGCCTCCATCTGCCGAAGGAGAACGATGCGTCCGCGTAGCGCACCGCCGTCCGCGGGGATCAGGCCGCAGGAATGGTGGCGATCACGCGCGCGAGCTGGTCGAGGTCGACCGGCTTGACCAGATGGGTGTCGAAGCCCGCTGCGGACGCGCGCGCCACATCCGCCGGCTGGCTGTAGCCGGTGAGGGCGATCAGGAACACGCGGTGGGCCTCTCCGCTGGCCCTCACCCGTCGCGCGACTTCGTAGCCGTCGAGACGGGGAAGACCGATGTCGATCAGCGCGACATCGGGGCGGCGCTCTAAAATCCGCGCGAGGCCCTGCTCGCCGTCCGGCTCCGCACTCACAGTATGCCCGTCCAGCTCCAGCAGAAGCCGCAGCGACTCGCGCACGTCATCGTTGTCCTCTACCACGACGATGCACCGCCGAACGGGCGCAACTGGCGACGGCACCGGAGTCGCCGCCGCCGCGTGTGCGCCGATCGCCGGCAGCCGGATGACGAACCGACTGCCTCGGCCCCTTCCCTCGCTCTCGGCGGTCACGATCCCGCCGTGCATGGTGACGAGACGGCGAACCAGGGTCAGGCCGAGGCCGAGTCCGCCCCGCGCCCGGTCCAGGGACGTGTGGGCCTGGGCGAACAGATCGAAGATCCTCGGCAGCGCCGCCGCCGAGATGCCGACGCCGCTGTCGGTCACGCTCAGCACCGCCTCGTCGCCGTGCCGCTCGACCGAGACGTGGATACGGCCGCCCGCCGGCGTGTACTTCACCGCGTTCTCCAGGAGATTGACGACGACCTGCTCGAGCCGCACCGCATCGCCGTGCACCGTGACGGACGTGCCGGCAAAGGCCAGATCATGGCCGGCTGCCCGCGCTGCCGCCTCGACCGATTCACAGGAGCACGCGACCACTTCGCTGAGGTCCACGGGCACTCGGTCCAGAACGATCTTGCCTGCGGTCACCCGGGACACGTCGAGGAGGTCGCCCACGAGGAGGGTCAGGCGGTCGACCTGCCTGGTGATCATCGCGCGCAGAGGGATCGCCTGGGCGCCCTGGTGACCGATCACGTCGAGAGCGGCCCCCGCGTTCCGCGCGGCGGCGAGCGGATTGCGCAGTTCATGGCCGAGAAGGGCGAGGAACTCGTCCTTGGCCTGGCTGGCCGTCTCGGCCTCGACCCGCAGCACCTGCTCGCGATGGAGGGACCGCCTCAGCTCTGTGACGTCAGTCAGTGTGACCACGGCCCCGACGATCACGGCGCCGGGACCA